>JAHILZ010000041.1 GCA_018896765.1 Patescibacteria group bacterium
TATTGCAATTTCATCTCGTTCGCTTTGCTTAAAATGCCCAAGATTTTTACTTCTTTTTTTTCATTATATTTTTTTATTTAAAAATTAAAAAGCCGATTTTATTTTATCATAGTGTTCGGATTCAGAAAAGAATCTGCCTAAAAATCGTGGCAAAAATTGTTCTTTAAAAATACAAAAGAAAGAGAAAAATTATTATTGATACTTATATCTTTAGGGCATTAAATTGGATGTAAAATTTGTTTTCAGTTTAATGCCTTAAAGAATAAAGAACAAAAACTGAAAGTATTCTTTGGCAGATATTAAAAGGAGGAAAATTGAGTTATGAAAATAAGGACAATGTTAGTTCCACCAGAAGACGACATGCGATTTAAAAAATCAGCAGAAATAGCAACCAATATGTTTGGTGATAATGATAAGATTGATGAAAAGATAATATATAGCGTATTAGCTGACTATATAGAAGTTTCTGTGTCAGGGCTTGATGATTTGTCTCCCATTTTAAAGGAACTCGCTGAAAAGTATATGAAGAGATCATTGAGAAGGTTTGTTTTTCTTCTTATGTCTGGACTAAAAATGTCCGCAATTAGTGGTCCCGAACCTCTTAAAGTAATAAATGAGGGATTAGATGTGTCAGAGAGAAAAATAACAATGCTTACGCTTGATATACTTTCAAAAATACAATCAGAGAAAGGGCGCTTAGAAACTAAAAAATAATTTTTCTCTTTTATTTTTTCCAAGTCTATCCCGAATTTATTAGGTTGTAGACCCCGAACGAAAATTTACAAAGGATGTAAATAGAATTGGGGGAATGACTATAAATTTTCATACGGGGTAAATTTAGAAAAACCCCTGATCCCGAAACCTCGGGATTGGAGGTTAAGATTGTTCTTTTAAAAAATTCCTTGCGGGACAAGTGTAATAAATTTTGGTTTATTATAGTTGCCCCGCAATAAATAAAGTAAATGGAGGAAACAAAATGACATTGAAAATAGATCATATATCAGCTATTATAGCAATCATTGTGATAATAGCTTCTATATATCAGTATAAGGCCGTTAAACTAAGCGAAAAAGTAAATTTTGAGCTAGCGTATTATACTGAAGTTAAATCCACATTTTGGTGGATGATTGTCGCTATAGTTTCAATGATAATGATGTATATTTTATATGTTGATTTTTTATAACAACATGAGGGTAGCAATACCTTCTTTTTTTATTTCCAAACAATAGTAAGTAGTACTGGTGGTAAAACAAAAATCTAAACCTCACTATTTCAAATCCGGTATATAAATAAACTTCCCCGAATTTTCAAACATAGTTCTAATGCCCTTCATAACTCGACCCCAAGCGGGAGAGACAGCGACAAGAAGCGCTGTTTTTTTTATTTAGCTTGCTTGCCGCGTCAAATTATGCGATAATGTTGGTATCGGCGCCTGCATCAAAGAAAAGCTGAGCGCTTCGCAATGGTCAAGCGGCGGTTTTAATATGGATAATTTTAAATTATTAAATTTTTTAGGGTATATTTTGTTTTAACCGTTGAGGTGATTATTATATGCAAAAAAACGGAATACGAAAAAAAATGGTAATTTCTTGTTTTTTGATTACTTTGATTGTCATCGCGGCGGTAAGCGTTTTTTTTATTGTAAATACCGGAAAGCTGGTAAGCGGAGAAGTATTGGATAGAATAATTTCGGAATTATTATTTATAACGCCTTTTATTTTGGCTTTTGTCGTTTTAATTATATACTTAATCGCAAGTAAAATTGTAGCGCCGATAAAAAAACTTCGCGAAGCGGCCGGTTTTCTCGCAAAAGGCGATTTGAATCGCGAAGTTTCCGTAAAAACTCAAGATGAGTTTGAAGACATGGCGAATTCTCTTAACGAAATGGCCTTAAATTTAAGATCGGATAAGATTGAATTGCAGAGATATTCCCAAGGATTGGAAAAAACCGTAAAAGAAAAGATGGAAGATTTGGAGAACAAGGTCATTGATTTAAAGATTGCGCGCGATAAGATTTTAAGCGCGGCAAATGATATTGATGAGGAAAGGCAAAAAACAATCAAAGAAAAAGATAAAATCGACGCGATTTTGCACAGCATCGGGGATGGCGTATTTGTAGTCGACAAAGACTTAAGGGTGGTTATTATTAATGAAGTTGCCGCGAATATGGCAGGGTACAAAGCGGAAGAAGTTTTAGGCAAAAAATATACCGATAAGCTTAAATTTATTTTCGAGGAAACGGGAAAAGTTAACAGCCAATTTATCGATAAGGCGTTTGAAACTAAAGCTGTTCAAAAAATGTCCAATCATACCGTGTTGATCGATAAAGACGGAAATAAAATTCAAGTTTCCGATAGCGCCGCTCCTTTGCTTGATGCTGATTTTAATGTTGTTGGATGCGTAGTGGTATTCCGCAATGTAACAAAAGAAAGGGATGTTGATAAAGCGAAAAGCGAGTTCGTTTCTTTAGCTTCGCATCAGTTGCGCACTCCCTTATCTGTTATTAATTGGTATTCGGAAATGCTTTTGGGCGGCGATGTGGGAAAATTAAACGAAGACCAGAAAAAATACGTAGAAGAAGTATACAAAGGCAATCAGCGCATGATCGAGCTGGTTAATTCGCTTTTAAATGTATCCAGATTGGAGCTTGGCACTTTTATTGTTGAGCCGGAGCCGATTGATATTGTTGCGCTGGCAAAAAGCGCGGCAAGCGAACTTAAGCCGCAAATTGCTGGAAAAAAATTAAGTTTTAAAGAATATTACGGCGATAGTTTGCCGATGTTTAACGCCGATTCAAAATTATTGCGCATGGTTTTTCAAAATCTTTTATCCAATGCCGTTAAATATACGCCGAATAATGGCGAGGTTAGCATAAATATTTCAATAATAGATGCCGGGGAAAATTTAGGAGACAAAAAAGTTGAAGAAAAAAGCTTTGCAATTTCCGTGTCAGATACCGGTTATGGCATTACCGCCGGCCAGCAGGATAAAATATTTTCCAAGCTTTTTCGCGCGGATAATGCGCGGGGAAAAGACACGGAAGGCACGGGTCTTGGCTTGTATATTGTAAAAGCTATTGTTGATCTTTCGGGCGGTTCAATTTGGTTCAAATCTGAAGAGAACAAAGGAACAGCATTTTATATTACCTTGCCGATCGGAGGAATGAAGAAAAAGGAAGGCGCGAAAAAACTCGGCTAGGCAGAATGAATTATTTTGAGTAAAATTAATTAATAATACTAAACAAATATTTATGAAAAATGAAAAACAGGTTATTTTAGTTATTGAAGATGATCAGTCTCTTTTAATGGCAATTCAAGATAAGATTCAAAGAAATGGCCTTGCGGTTATTACTGCTCGTTCAGCTGAACAAGCCATGCTTTGTTTATCAAAAAATTCTCGAGTTGATGCCATATGGCTTGATCATTATTTGCTTGGAAGGGAAGATGGCATTGATTTTGTACAAAAAATAAAACACAACGACTCGATTTGGAAAAATATTCCGATTTTTGTTGTTTCAAATACCGTAGGTCCTGATAAAGTCGAGGTATATATTCGACTTGGGGTCGTAAAATATTATACTAAAGCAGAAAAACGATTAGACGGGATCATTGCCGATATAAAAAATTATATTCAAAATATCAATATAAATAATTAATTTTTTAATTTTATAAAAATTTATGGATGAACAACAAAAAAATAAAACAATTCTTATTGTTGAGGATGAAGCTGCTTTGCGCGGCGCTCTTAGCGATAAATTTAAACGAGCGGGATTTTCCGTTTTAGAAGCTAGAAATGGCGAGGAGGGGTTAGAGGTTGCAACGCGCGAACACCCTGATCTTATCTTGCTTGATGTTATGATGCCAGTGATGAGCGGCATGGCGATGCTTAAACAACTTCGCGAGGATGCGTGGGGAAAGAGCGCGAGGGTTATCATTCTTACTAACTTAAATGACGCTGAATATGTCGCGGAAGCAATGAAACAAGAATCTTATGATTATTTTATTAAATCAGATTGGAAAATTGAAGATTTGGTGGCGAAGGTGAGGGAGAAATTGGAAAAATAATCTAAAACCGATGAGTTTTAGATTATTGCATGAAACTTATTATTAAAACCAAAACCACAAGTATTATTAATGACAAAATCCAAATATCAAATATCAAATCAATGTTAAATGGTTGAATGCCAAATTTATAGCTTTTGAAATTTGAATTTTAGTCATTGAATTGTCATTTGGATTTTGTCATTTGGATTTAATAACAAGAATTTTTAAGTCTTTAATTTGTATTTTTGATATTTGATTTTTGCTTTTTGGATTATTTATTTTATTCCAGAGGATTTTTATGAGGGAAGTTGTTGGGGGAGGCGTAAGAGCTATAGAATGGTTCTTTTTTTTGCAGGACATCGCCTTCGTAGAATTCGCGCCAGAAAACAGTTTTCATTGAGCCATCAGAGTTTTTTTCATAAATATCGGGTCCAATAATTTTTATTGCTCTTTCTTGTTTTTTGCCAAAAAAATTGAAGACAAGTTCGTTTTTAATAATTTTTGTTTGGACTAATATGGGAGCGCCTGTGTCGTTTTTAAACTGAAGGTCCGGATGAGGAGGGTAAATAGTCGCGTCCATGCCTTGGGGGCTGTAGTAAGGCACGGCATAAGCATGCGGTCGGCGCTCAAGAATTGGCAGTCCCGCATAAATAGCCGCGCGGAAAGCAGTAGTTGATACTTGACATAATCCGCCGCCGAGCTCTGCTATGACTTTATCCTCTTTAATTACCAGTTCAGGCAGGTATCCGGTTTTGGCGCTAATTTCTCCAAGAGTTGTTACAAATGAAAATTCTTCATTTGGAGCAATAAAAATATTGTTAAATTTTGCTGTTCCTGCGGCTATGTTGAGGCGGCGATTCGCGGGGGAGCCTGAAAAATTAGACGTACCTTGGCCTATGAGGCTGTTAATTTCCATGTTTTTGAGAGTTTTCTTGCTGATTGCCGGTTCTTTTTTTTCGATTAATAAATCTATGGCAATATTTTGAATATTATTTGCGACTCCTTTTTGCATTTCGTCGATAATTTTTTTGGTACTTTTATCCAGAGAAAGCGCGGCTCCGATTTCTCCTCCGGTTTCAATGATTATTCGATCGTCTTTTATTCCGAAGACGGCGTTTGACGGCTTGCGGTTTATTTCCATTTGAATTTTTTCTAAATAATTGTTGACGAGATCCGGAGCGATTTCCATTCCAAGAATTTTTTGGTCTTCGTTTTCCGGATCATCAATAGAAATAAAATTTAAGAAAGACCCTATTGTTTTTTTTTCCAAGAGCCATGTTTTTTTTTCGAATTGTAAAGAAATTTTTCTGGTTGTTAAATTAATAGCTTGCGATTGAGCTTTTTTAATTTTGTCGTCTGTGATTTTTGGAGAGGAAGCGGACATTCTGATAGCAATGGGACCGTTTTTTAGATTTTGAACAATAGCGGTAATTTTTTGTTTTAAATCGTCTCGGTCGATGGCATAGCCGGTTTGCGCCGGTATTTCTTTCAGGTCGCCGTTGATAAATGCCAGAGAGGCGTCTTTTCCCGGTTTTTCTAAGAATGAAAAATTATTCTCAATATAATTATTAAATTTATTTTCGTCCAAGTCGTAGGAAACAGGAAGGTTGTCTCCTTCAGCGGCTGTCATTGTAATTTGCCGGATAATTTTTAAGATATTTCCCGCGCGGCCGATGCTATAGGCGCTGAGAATATTCTTTGGGGTGTTTGGCGTAATACCGAGAGCGACTGGTTCCACTTGCCAATTCTCAGAAAGAGAAGTGTCGCTTGGGTCGGAGTAAGTGATTTGTATTTTTTTATCTTGCCATGCAATTATTTGGTTTTCAATTGATTTTTGGGCAATTTTTGGACTAAGATTGCCGATGTCGTTGCCGGCGATAGAGATGCGGGGATAGATTTTTTCCGAAAAAGTGATATTAAACAAAAGCAAAAAAACGCCGCTGGCGCTTAAAACAAAAAGCAGAACGAGAGACGATAGTTTAATAATATTTTTAGCGAGTTTTGTTAGTTTTTCTTTCATTTGAGTATTCCAATTTGCTATTAATAGTGTAGCAAAAATATAGCTTATTGACAAATCACCGCCGTTAAGTTGACGAATCATCGTCGACAATAAGTTGACCTTCGGTTTATTATGATATAATATATAGTATAAGCGATTAAGTTCATAAAGTTTATAAAGTTGAAAGTTTGTAAAGTTCAAGGAATTAAAATTTAATACTCAAGTTAAAAAATCTATGATTTTACCAAAAGATATTACGTCAAAATTCACCGAGCATGCCAAAAATATTATTAATCTTGCCGATGAAAGAGAAAAGAAAGTTGAAAAAATCACTTTGCTTGATTGGCTGCTTTTGATCATGCGCGAGGAAGGCAGTTTGGGCGCCCATATTCTTAAAAATTTTAAGATCACAAAAGAATTGGTGGAAGAGGTAATTGCCGCGGCTTTTCAGCAAAATGGAAAATTAGGAGAGGGAGATTTTATCCCGCTTGAGGAAATAATAGTAAAATCCGCGCTGATAGCGAAAGAGCAAAAAAGCGGCTATATTGGCACCGAACATTTTTTATTTGCTATTTTAAATATAAAAAGCCGCTTGCTCGATGAATTTTTTTTGGCAAAAAAAATTAACGCGGACGATATCAGGCGCAGCGCAAAATCTATCTTAGATAATGCGAATAAATTTCCCGATGCGGCAAAAATTCTCAATATTATAATGAATCAGAGGAACGATCTTCCCGCGGGCGGAATGATCGCGCCGGGCATGATACCCGATCAAAAAATCGCGGAGGATAGTCAAGTTTCCGCTTTAGAATTTTTTTGCACCGACTTGACTCGCGAGGCGGCTAAGAAAAAAATTGGTCCGATTATAGGCAGAGAAAAAGAATTGAAAAGAGTGATAAATATTTTAAATAGAAAAAATAAGAATAATCCTATTCTTATCGGGGAGCCGGGAGTCGGCAAGACGGCTATAGTTGAAGCTTTGGCGATACGGATTAACGAAGGCAGGGTTCCGTCGAATTTGCTGTTCAAGAGAGTGCTGATGCTGGACATGGGTTCTCTTATCGCAGGATCAATGTTTAGAGGCGAGTTCGAAGCTCGCCTTAAGGAAATTTTGCGCGAGATTGGGAAAGACGATAAAACCATTTTATTTATCGATGAAGTGCATACTATTGTCGGGGCGGGAAGCGCGGCGGGAAGTTTGGACGCCGCTAATATTTTAAAGCCGGCGCTTTCAGGAAGGCGATTGCAATGCGTCGGGGCCACTACTTTGAGCGAGTATCGGAAATATTTCGCGAAAGACGCGGCGCTTGAACGGAGATTTCAGCCGATTACGGTCGAAGAGCCAAGCGCCGAGGAAACAATAAAAATGATGACCGGATTGAAAAAATCTTATGAAAATTATCATCATGTGGCCATTACCTCTGGCGCGATCGAAGCCGCGGTAAACTTATCGGTCCGGTTTGTGCCGGAAAGATTTTTGCCGGACAAAGCGATCGACTTGCTTGATGAAGCCGCGTCTTATTTGGTAAATTTTGATTCTTGCGAAAGCCAATGGGTAAAAATGAAAGAGCTTTTACAGGAAAAAAATCGGATAACTATTGCCAAAGATAAAGCGGTAGAAAGCGAAAAATACGAAGAAGCGCTATTGTTGAAAAAAAAAGAAGATGATTTAGATCAAAAAATTAAGAAAATTAAGGCAGAAGCCCGCAAGACGGAGAGTCAAAAGAAACCCAAAATTTTGGACGCTAAAGTGATTTCCAAAATCGCCACTGATATTATCGGCGTTCCCAAAGAAGATATGACCGAATACGAAACCAGAAAAATCAAAAATCTTGAAAAAGTTTTAAAAAGCAAGGTGATTGGACAGGATAAAGCCATCGGTACTTTGGCAAAAGTCGTGAGACGCCATCGGGCCAATATTTCCAATCCTAATCGGCCGATAGGATCTTTTATTTTTATCGGGCCGACAGGAGTGGGGAAAACCGAATTGGTAAAAGTTTTGGCGGAAGAATTATTCGGTTCTCATAAGAATTTAATAAAGATCGATATGAGCGAGTTTATGGAGCGGCATAATGTTTCCCGCCTTCTTGGCGCGCCTCCGGGATATGTCGGTTTCGAGGAAGGCGGCAAGCTTACCGAACAAGTTCGCCTTAAGCCGTATTGTGTGATTCTTTTTGACGAGATCGAAAAAGCGCATCCGGAAGTGGTAAATATTCTTCTGCAAATCTTGGAAGACGGCGTTCTTTCCGACGCTCAAGGCAAGAAAATTAATTTTAAAAACACGATTATAATTTTGACTTCTAATTTGGGTTCGGAAGAATTCACTTCCAGCGCGTCGGCCTTGGGTTTTTCCGGCGCCGAAGGTGATAAAAAACTGAATGAGCAATTTGAAGCGATAAAAAATAAAACACTCGCCGCTCTTAAAGAAAAGTTCAAGCCGGAGCTTTTAAATCGCATTGATGAAGTGATTGTTTTTGATGCTTTGGATTTGGGGCATCTCGAAAAAATCACGGTTTTGCGATTCAAGGAATTCGCTTTGAGGCTGAAAAATAATAAAACAAGCATTGCTAAAGCCGCGATCAAGAAGATTGCCAAAATGTCCCTGAATCCGTCTTATGGCGCGAGGCTGATCAGGAAAAATATGCAGAGCTTGGTTGAAGATCCGATTGCGGAAAAAATAATAAATGGCGAAATAAAGGAAGGCGATAAAATCTTGATTGATGCGGGGAAAGATGGGAAGGTGGAGATAAAAGTAGAGGAAGTAAATGTCTAATTATGAATTTCTAATTTCTATTAAATTTTAAATGAATTAATTTTCAAACAAATACGATTAAAAGGTTTAAAAATTGAAGAATTAAAAATTTAATGAAAATTGAAAATTAGAAATTGAAAATTACGAAAGTAGATATGGCAATAAAATCTGTTTTGAAAAAAATCAGCGTTTTTATATTAGATATTATCTTCCCAATTTATTGTCTTGGTTGCGGCGCGGAAGGCAAGTGGATTTGTTCGGAGTGTTCGGAGAAAGTCGAGCTTTTGAAAAAACAAGCGTGTCCTGTTTGCGGCGTTGAGTCGCGCACCGGGGCGCGCTGTTTTAATTGCCGGGCCAAAACCGAGCTTGACGGCGTAATCGCCGCCGCGGCTTATTTTGGAAAAGAGAGAAAAGAAAGTTTGGTAAAAAAAGCGATTCATATTTTTAAATATCGATTCGTGAAAGATTTGGCAGAACCGCTTGCGGCAGTAATAACCCGCCAGCTAAAAAATCGGCAAATTGCAAAGCCGGAAAAATCAATTATTTTCGGGCCGTATATAAATGATAAAATTATTATTCCGGTTCCTCTTCATTTAAAGCGTTTTAGATGGCGGGGATTTAATCAAGCCGATCTTTTGGCGGATAATATCGCGAAGTATTTTGATTTGCCTCTGGAAAAATCGGCGCTGGCGCGGCGGAAAAATAATATTCCGCAGGTGGAAGTCCGAGACAGGCGGGAGCGGATGAAAAATATTAAGGATGCGTTTATTTGCGTCGATGGCGCGAAAGTAAAAGACAAGATTGTGATTCTTGTTGACGATGTGGCGACGACCTCGGCTACGCTTGGCGAGTGCGCCAAGGCGCTCAAAAATTCCGGCGCCAAAGAAGTTTGGGGAGTAGTGGTGGCGAGAGGAGGGTAAATTAAAAAAATCTTGCAAAACAGCAAGATTTTTTTAATGATAAAGTTTAAATGTCAAATGCCGAATCAATGTCAAATTTTTGAATGTCAAATTGTTTGGTTTTGTCATTTGGATTTTAGATTTGATTTGTCATTTGACATTAGAAGGATATTGCTTCGTTCTCGTTGCTATTTCTTCTCGCAATGACAGAGCGATAGTTGCTAATCTTTCAATAAAAACTAACTATTTTGTTATTTCTTTAATTAAACTATTTATGCCGATTCCTTTTTTGGCGGAGAAGGGAATAACTTTGTGAGCTCCGACGGATTTTTGAATTACTTGTAATTGTTTTTGGTAGGCAGATTTTTTAATTTTATCTATTTTATTCGCCGCGATAAGAATATTTTTTTTGCGATTTTCCAGCGCGCGGAGAATTTCCATGTCGCTGTCTGTAGCGCCGATATTCGCGTCAATAATCAGGACGATTATTTTTTGTTCATAGCCGGATGTGAATAAATACCAATTAACCAGTTCAAAAAGCCGCTTTTTGCTTTCTTTCGAACCGTTAGAAAAACCATAACCTGGCAAGTCCACCAAATAAAAAGATTCATTTATTAAAAAAAGATTTATTTCTTGGGTGCGTCCCGGGGCAGAGCTGGTTCTGGCCAGGTTTTTTTTCTTGGTCAAAGCGTTGATGGCGCTGGATTTGCCAACATTTGAGCGGCCGATAAAAGCGACTTGAGGAATGCCGCTTTTTAAAGTCTCGTCATCTCGGACCAGTCCTTTTATAAATTTCGCGGATGTTATTTTTAACCTGTTAGAAATTCCCATGTTTTTAACTTTATTTATCGGTATTCATTAATAAACCATTTAAGAAAATTATATTTTTCTAATAGGTTTCATAAGCTTATTCTAGCATTAAACTGGCTGGTTGGCGATGGACAAGATAAAAAAAGACTTACTGGAAAGTAAGAATTTTTCGGCGGAGAGGGAGGGATTTGAACCCTCGATAAGGTTTTAACGCCCTATAACAGGTTAGCAACCTGCCGCCTTCAGCCACTCGGCCACCTCTCCAGAATAACTTAAAACTAATAACCGATAACTTATAACAAAATAAATTCTTTAAAGTTAAACGAAATTCATTTTAAAAATATACCATTAAATTATTAAATTTGCAAGGGTAGTTTTACCATTTTTATTAAAACTCTCGATTGCCGTGCCTTGACATTAGGGTTATCTTTTGTTAAACTTTAGTTAACTTTATTCATTAATCTAAAATATATGGAAAACTTGATTGCCTTAAAAGATTTGCGGCTTAATATGGAAAAGTACGCTACTCTGGTAAAATCCGGAAAGTCTTTTATTGTTTTAAAACAAAGCAAGCCGCTTTTCAGAATAATTCCGATAGATGAAGACAATAACTGGGAAGAAGTTGTTAATTTTACCAAAATAAAAAAAGGAGGCGTTGATATAGACGCGCTTTTAGCCGCTTTATAATTTTATGAATAAGCTTGCTAAGGCGCTCGAAAATTTATCGGTTAAAGAGAGAAAGCTGATAAAGGGCATTCTTTTAAAAATAAAGAATAATTCTTTGTCAGAGTTTGATTTAAAAAAACTGAAAAATTGCGATAATATTTTTCGCGTTAGAAAAGGGAGATTGAGAGTTATTTTTAAAAAACAAGACAATGTCCGATATTTTATTTTGGCCATTGAAAGAAGATCGGATAAAACTTATAATAAGTATTAAAAAGGGGTTTGCATATTGTCGTCGGCGCTGAACATAATCTTCAAATTATGCCTCCGCTTACCATTTCTCAGGAGTTATTGGAGGAAGGCTTGGAAATTTTGATTGGTGTTTTAAATGACGGAGCTTCTATTAAGTAGCTAATACAAAAATATTTCGCGCAGAAACAAATTAGGCGAAATTATAAAAAATTTTTAATTATGAATGATAATATTAAATTTATTTATCTAGATGTAGGGGGTGTTGTCGTATTGGATTTTTCAAAAACCAATAATTGGATAGAAATGACCAAAGCTCTTGGAGTAAATGAATTTAATAGAAAAAAATTTGATAATATCTTTTTTGAATTTGAGCCAAAAATATGTGTAAATAAAAAAACACTTGGAGAATTTATCGATGCTGTAAATAACGAGCTTAAACTAAATATTTCAAAGGATTACAGCATGCTCGACGATTTCGTGAATAGATTTGAATCAAACATTAGCATTAATCCGATTCTCTTAAGGCTATCAAAAAATTATAAATTAGGATTATTGACTAACATGTATCCTGGCATGTTTGATAAGATTAGGGCAAGAAAAATTCTACCTGAAGTGAGGTGGGACATTATTATTGATTCAAGTGTCGTTGGGTGTATGAAACCCCAAGACAATATATACGAGCTTGCAGAAAAAAAAGTTAATTCAAATTCGAAAAATATCTTATTTATTGAAAATACTATTACACATATTAACGCGGCAAAGAAACGGGGTTGGAAAACATTATTATATGATCCTGCTAATATTTCTAGCTCAAATTCAGCATTAGAAAAGATGTTATTTTAAAATATTTTATGAAAAAATTTACCAAACAAGATCAAAAAAGTAGCTCTATGAGGCTTTTTTTATACTTCAAAATATGATAAGATGAGGGTAATAAAATATTAAAAAATTAAATTTATGAAAAAAATTATCACTCATGGCTTGCAAATAGCTGTAATTAAAAATAATGATGAAGAATATATTTCTTTAACCGATATGGCTAAATTTAAAGGTCAAGACACCGGATTAATCATTTCTCACTGGCTTACTACTAAGTACACTGTTCAATTTATGGGAATTTGGGAGCAAATATATAATAAAAATTTTAATGTTACGGAATTCAGTAACATTAAAAACGAGGTTGGAAGCAATGGGTTTGTTGTTTCTTCGTCGATGTGGATAAAAAGAACGAATGCTATAGGTATTCGATCTTCTGCTGGCAGATATGGAGGAACTTATGCTCATAGGGATATTGCTTTTGAATTTGCGACTTGGATTTCTCCGGAATTTAAGCTGTATTTAATCAAAGAATTTCAAAGACTAAAAATTGAAGAAAACGAGAGATTGGCGCTTGGTTGGGATGCAAAGCGAATGCTGACCAAAATCAATTACCGAATTCACACAGATGCAATTCGTGAAAACATAATACCAAAAGAAATTTCCAAAATACAGGCAAATATTATTTTTGCCAATGAAGCCGATGTTTTGAATAAGGCTCTTTTTAATATGACAGCAAAAGAATGGCGGGATAAGAATCCCAAATTGGCGGGTAATATCCGTGATTATTCCGATGTTATTCAGCTTGTTTGTTTGGCAAATTTGGAATCGCTCAATGCGGAATTTATTCGGCAAGGAATTTCCCAAGGCGAACGGTTGCTTAAACTTAATGAAATTGCTATTATTCAAATGCGATCATTGCTTGGAAATAGCTCTATTAAAAAATTAAAATAAATCTAAAACCATGAAAACTCAAACCGATTCGCTCAAATATGAAGGGCAATGCAAATTTTGCCAACAAGATTTTTCTAAAAGACAAATTGCGGCGCATCTTGATGTTTGCTCAAAAAGAAAAGAAGATAAAAATATAAAGAATTTGAGGCTGAGGGTTGTTGATCCGTACATGAAAAATTTTTGGCTGATTGTAGAAGTTAATGAACAAGCAAATTTTAATGATTTAGATGATTTAATTAAAGATGTTTGGGTTGAATGTTGCGGACATTTGAGTTTGTTTGGCGATTATCAAAACGAAGTGAGCAAAAAGAAGATTATCGCGGATATATTAAAACCAAAAGATTCCATTGGTTATATTTATGATTTTGGCAGTTCTACGGAATTAACTGTTGAAGCGCTGGAGTATAGCAATCATCAGTTAATTGGCAAGAAAAACATAGAATTGGTTGCGCGAAATTATTTGCCGCCGTCCGATTGCGTAAAATGCGGGCGGCAAGCAACATATGTTTGCGTTTATTGCTGTGAGAGCGAACCGGCTTTAGTCTGCGATAAATGCGCCGAAAAATATCACAATGAAGATGATAAAAAAACAGATCATTGTGTTGCGCTTATATCCAATTCTCCCCGTAGTGGCGTTTGCGGTTATGCGCAGGAGGGATCGCTGGATAAATTGTTTTAAGATTTAAAAAAATAAAAATTATGTCAGTAAAATGGATAGATACAATGAAATAAAAAAACTCGCATGGCGGATAACTTTTTATTAATTCCCGTATTTTGGCTTAAATAAAGCATTTTAAAATTCTTTCTTGACGCCCATTTGACCCCTTGACATTATTTTTAGATGTGCTATACTGTATTTAAGAATACGAAATGTACATTTATTCAGTGGCTTATGTCCAGAGGTAATTTCTGAACTTCTAATTGCAGGAGAATAGAAATAACCTCTGGGCTAAAATAAAAATAAAAAAATGATACTTAAAAGTATCAAAAAAAGCCCAGAATAAAAAAAGTGGCCTGACACTATTCAGGGAGGTGGTGTCGATCAAGCACCAAAAATTCTACTAATGTAGAACAAAAAAAACCTCAAACAAAAAATACATTTCGTATCCCTTTCAAAGCATCCATTCACGAGAATGGGTTTTTTGATGTCAATATTTTTGTTTTGACAAAAGCTATGCTCAGTGTATAATTTCAGTATCAAAAGAAGTTTATATTTTTATTATAAAATTTATGATTGAAAATAGCATTGTTTACCGAAATCTCAAAAAGTATAATTTTTTTAGAATGTCTAGAGCTGAGGGCTCGCTTATTTGGGATATGGAAGGCAAAAAATACATTGATTTTACATCAGCATGGAATGTCACAAATTTAGGCTGGAATAATCCTGAAGTGAATGAAGCGATAGCAAAGCAAACAAAGAAAAATGTTCAGGGGCTTTTGTGGGGCTCTGATCCGATTCAGGAAGAATATGCTCATAAACTTACTTCGGCTTTGCCAGAGAAACTCGACGCCTGCACAAAAGCGACAGGAGGCACGGAAGCGATAGAGGAAGCAATGAAAATAGCGCGTGCAGCGACTGGAAGAAAAAAGATTATTGGTTTCAAAGGCAGTTATCACGGACAATCTTTTGCTTCTTTGGCTTTGGGTTATTCTCCTCAAATGGTAGAGCGAATTGAGCCTCTGGTTCCAGAAATTATTCAATTGGAATTTCCGACTGAAAAAGCCGGCGAGGAAAATTTCAAGAATTTTATTTCTAATTTGGAAGAGATGTTGATTCACCGTGATGTTGCGGCAATAGTTACTGAGCCGGGAATTATCACAGGTTGGGGATCGACATTAATTGCGTATCCCGGTTTTTTAAAGAAGGTGCGTGAGTTAACTGAGAAATATGGTACACTTTTGATTGTAGATGAGGTCGGTACAGGATTTTCTCGTACCGGAAAACTTTTTGCAATTGAACACGAAAATGTCGTGCCTGATATGATTGCGTTGGCCAAAGGAATTTCCAATGGCGCGTCGGCGATTGGGACAGTGGTCGGTAATTCGGAACTTTTTAAATCAACATTTCCTTATATCAATATTATTTCCACTTTCGGCTGGACGCCGATTTCTTGCGCGGCAGCGCTCACGACGCTTGAGATCCATCAGCGCGATAAAGTTTGGGAACAAGCGGAAGCAAAAGGAAAATATATAATGGAAAAACTAACTCCGCTTGTCGGCAATTCTATCGTCGATCTTCGGGGACAGGGAATGGAAATTGGAATCGGATTAAAAGATGCGGAAACCGCCAGAAAAACAATCGATGTTGCTTTTGAAAAAGGCTTGCATATTGTTGTCGGCGCTGAACATAATCTTCAAATTATGCCGCCGCTTACTATTTCTCAGAAGGTATTGGATCAAGGCTTGGAAATTTTAATCGGTATTTTGCGCGAGAGCTGATTTATAATCGGTTTCAAAAGTTTCGAAAACACATATGACTTTATGATTTTTAGAAGCAAAAGAACGGATTGCAAATCTGTTTTTGCAAAATATATTAAATGAAGAAAAAATGGATAAACAACAAAAACCGCGCATTGGGATTTATGGGAGCGCGCCAAAAGATTCGGAAGTTTTTAATAAAATCACATTGATTTTGGGATATGACCCTTTTCGAGTCAAAGAAATTGAGCAGGATCAAATGATTGCGCCGGTTTGCGGCCGGGCGAAAACTTTTGGCGCCCATTTTACCATTTACGATATTTTTACACCAACTGATCTTGAAAAGCAGATCGATCGAGTCAGGCAAATAACCGCGAATATTGAGCCGTTTGATTTTACTTTCTCGAGATTTGCCGGTTATGTGCGCGGAGACTATCAAAGAAAATCCGTCTATGATGATAAATCAAAAACTGTTTTAGCCCTTGATTTTGATAATGAAAGTGTAGAAAAATTTGGTCAGATTCATAAAAAAATTACCACCTGTATTCAGGATTTAAGGGAAAAAATTGAACCGGAATTCGACAAGGAAATTTTTCGGAATGTGCCGGAGTTATGGCAACTGATTCAAAAGTACGGCGCGCCGTATGTTCTTGAAAATTATGAACCGCATTTAACTCTGGCGTCAAAGCTGGATGGGTCGAACGTAACTTTAGCAAAACTTATCAACTACCTTAACGATAACTACGGCAAAGAGATGCTAAATAAAAAAATTCCTTTTGATAGAATCTATATTTTCCAAGAAATACTTGGTGGAAAATTTGACGGTTATTTTGAAGTAATTGATGAAATATTTTTAGCTAAATAATTAATTGAATTGTCCCGCATATCACCTTGTTGGCAACTGCGGAATCAAACATTTGAGCATTAAATATTTAAAAGAAGCCCTTAAGTACAAGAAATTGTATTTTAGCATAGACTGCAAAAATTTCCGTTTCATTTTTTTATTTATAAAACGTTTTTATCCATCAAGAGAAACAAAGCTTGATTCTTCGCAGCTTAAGTGGCTGAAGAAAAAAGTAAACACGGATAAAAAAATAATCATTTTTTTCGCACCACTCGCTCATTTCGGTAGATGCTCGCAAAAATTTTTGGTTCAGCGCAAGACCGGATTTGATTTTCATTAAAAATCACAGTGAATTTTTGAGAATTATTGCCAATAAGAATGTCAGGCTGGTTTTTAACGGCCATCTGCACTGGAACAGGAAGAAAATGTTAAAAAGCGTTCGCTGCATTACAATTCAATCATTGGTTGAAAATACTTCAGGTAAAATCGAAGGGCCTTCTGCAAATGCCTTTACGCTTGTGAGTTTAAGCGATAATTTTGCTTCAATAAAAATCACAGGGCGAGGCGGCAAGAATTATAAGGTTAAAATATAACTCGCAAAAATTTGCCGCCAAGGGGTAAAATCTGTAAACTTTGTTAATTTTTGACGAAAACAGCTTATATATTTTTGAATAAACATTGCCAAATGTTCGCGAAAGCGGGTTTTTTTATTTGAGTAAAATCTAAAAATTTGATAGGATTAGATTAAGATTAAACCTGAGAAAGTTAAAAAGTTAGATTCAAAAATCATGAAATTTTTTAAAAAAAATTTAGCTGTTTTCGGAATAATTTTTCCAATGGTTTTTTTTGTTGTTTTTTTGATAAATTATAATGTTAATTCAGCAAGTCGGCCGTATATTTTTTCCGAAACAGAAAATGCTCCAAAAACGGAAGTGGCTTTGATTCTGGGCGCGAAAGTATATAATGACGGAAGATTAAGCGATATGTTGAAAGACAGAGCGGACACAGCGATAAATTTATACGAAAGCGGCAAGGTAAATAAAATTTTAGTAAGCGGGGATCACGAGAAGGAAGAGTACGACGAGGTAAATGCGGTTAAAAATTATTTATTGGAAAAAGGAGTTAAGTGTGAAGATATTTTTTTGGATCATGCCGGCTTCGATACTTATGACAGTTTGTATCGGGCAAAAGAAATTTTCGAGGCGCGATCAGTGGCGATCGTGTCGCAGAATTTTCATTTGCCTCGAGCGGTATACATTGGGAGGGGCTTAGGGCTTGAAACGTATGGCGCAAGCGCGGACTTACATACTTATGGAAATATCGAAAGTAACATAACACGAGAATTTTTTGCGAATGTCAAAGCTTTTTGGGATGTAAATTTATCCGTCAAGCCGAAATTTTTAGGTGAACCAATTCCGCTCAGCGGCGATAGCAAAAAAAGCTGGGATTAGGTTTAGCCAAAAGAAAAAGATTCGCGCCGCGCGAGGAATTACGCGTTTTATTGCTGAAACCTTTAAAATTTGCTATCATTGCATTGAAAGCGCGATACATCTTCCTGTAAAAATCGCCAAAGCGTCAGGTGTTTTAATTGATGATTTAATAAAATTATGCGTTTTATCGGTTGTAAAGAAAATTTACTTGGTTTTATAGAAACCTTTGTCAAACAAAAAGACATAAGGGGTAATACCTTTTGTGATCTTTTTGCTGGAACAGGAAGTGTCGCTAAACATTTTAAAAAACTCGGTTATAAAATTATTTCATCCGACCTTTTATATTTTTCTTATGTTTTACAAAAAGTTTATATTGAACAAAATCAATATCCTAAATTTGCGAAATTATTAAAACATTTAAAAATAAACCCCGTAGAGGAAACACTTTTTATTAGCGATAGCCAAAGCGCAAAAGAAATAATCAAATATCTTAATAATTTAGAAGGGGTTGAGGGTTTTATTTATAAAAACTATTCACCAGAAGGCACGCAGGGCCAAACAAATCCGCGTAAATACTTTACTGGCGATAACGCTAAACGGATTGACGCAATAAGAGAAAAGATTGAAGAATGGAAAAAATCAAACTTACTTAATGAGCAAGAGTATTTTTTCTTGCTTGGCGCGCTTATTGAAGCAGTGCCATTCGTCGCAAATATCAGCGGGACTTATTCTGCTTTTCTTAAAGAATGGGACAAGCGGGCGTTTAAGAAACTGACACTTAAAGTGCCAGAAATTATTAAGAGCGACGAAACGCACAAGGTGTTTAATATCAACGGACTAAATGTTTTTGACCGAATAAAAGGGATTGATATTTTATATCTTGATCCGCCTTACAATGAGCGACAATACGCGCCAAACTATCATATTTTAGAAACTATCGCAAAATGGGACAAGCCAAAGATCAAAGGCATTACTGGAATGAGGACTTATGAAGATCAAAAATCCGAATTTTGTAATTCAAAATCTGGCATAAAAGCGCTTGGTGAAATTATTAAAAAGAGCGATTTTAAGCACTTGATTTTAAGTTATAACGATGACGGCATTATGCCGGAAAATGAAATATTGAAACTATTTAACAATGCCGGAA
>JAHILZ010000042.1 GCA_018896765.1 Patescibacteria group bacterium
AATATCTTTGACAGTGATGTCAGTTTTTAAAATTGTTTTCATATTATTTTTTTACATTTTTTACTGCCTTGTTTTTTAATTGTTTTATCTCCCGATCAAAATCGGAAATATAATTTTTATCCTGAATGACACGATATTTTTCATATTCTTTGAGCGCCAGCGCTTCAGCGACCTCGTGGCTTACTTTTCCGGCATTGGTCAAAATTTCATGCTCGCTGAATTTCAAAAACGCGTTGAGCTTTACAATCCAGTCCCGCATTGTCATCGCCTTGCCGCGCGCCGCTTGCATTTCGGCATAATCCAAATACATATTGCCGATGCGATTCAAATGTTCCAACTCTTTTTTATCCAAGTAATTTTTAGCGATCACTGTGTCGCTTGGCATAATCTTGCCTTGCGGAGATCGCCGCCATGAAGTCAGTCCCATTTTTTCTTTTTTGCCGCTAACCCGCTCCGTAATGATTTCCGCCGCTGTTTTTCCGGTGATGGCAAAATGCAGTTTGTTTTGCACGGTAGCGAAAAATTCTTTGCTCTCGTATGCTTTGGGCGAATAATCAATCGCCGTGGCGTAAATATCGGTGATTTTTTGATAAATCACCCGCTCGCTGGTGCGAATATCTTTTATTTCTTCATAAAGCTCATCAAAATATCTGGCGCTGAAACGGGATCCGTATTTCATACGATTAACATCCAAGGCGTAACCTTTGTGAATATAGTTTTTCAAAATTCCGGTCGCCCACTGACGAAACTGCGCGCCTCGCTCAGAACTAACGCGGTAGCCGACAGCAATAATGACTTCCAATGAATAAAATTGTGTTTTGTAATTTTTTCCATCAGAGGCAGTTGTCAAGAAATCCTTTACAACTGAATCTGCCCGCAATTCGCTTTCTTTAAAAATGTTTTTCAAATGCAAACTGATATTCTGTTTTGTCGTATCAAAAAGCTCCGCCATTTTTTTCTGCGTCAGCCAGATATTTTCTTCCGCAAACAAAACTTCAATATTCACCGATCCGTCCGGTGTTTGATAGAAAGCGATTTGATTGTCAGGCAGTTTTTTATTTTTTTTGGGCATAGTTTTGAATAATAATTTGGTTGTTTTTGTTTTGGCTGGTCATAAAATTATTTTCCCTTGCCAATTAATTTTTGAATATCTTCCTGGCTAAATTCCTTTTTATAATCAATCAATTTTGGAATCCACTATCCGCCCTGTTTTATTGGGTTTTTGTCCATCCCCAAATTGGGGGAAGGCTATAAAATAATCCAAATTTTCCGTAAAATCATATTTATTTATCCTGTCTTTTATCCAAGTGGAAAAATCTCTGCCGACTTTAAGCCAGCTATGCAGTTCGCGCGCGTTGACAAACCTTTTCTTTTCGCCATTAAAATCTTTTTGAATGACTTTTATGTTTATTAGATCGTTCATATTTTTATTTTAATACAACTTGTCATATTATTTTTATCTTTTAATTTTTTCCCTACTTTTTTTTCCAGCAATTTAATATTTTTAAAATATGCTTTTTCAACGGGTGATAATGTTTTAGCTTGAAATTTTTTGTATTCATTTTCCGCTTTTTCTATGGCTTTTTCATGCGTTACTTTTCCGGCGTTAATTAAAACACCTTCGCCGTAATCAGAAAGTAATTTATCCAAAGATGCGATATGATCTGCCATGCGCATTACTTGCCGATCCATAGCGCGCAATTCTGCCAATTCAAAATATGCCGAGACAAGTCTGTTTAATTTTTCTAATTCTTCAACAGATAAATAATTTTTAGCAATTCTCACTTCTTCCAACACGGGTAAGTCCCCCGCAAAAACCGTCAAACCCATAAATGCTTTACCGCTGTTAGCGCGATTGTAAATAATTTCTGATGCTGTCTGTTTATGTACAGCGTAGTGCAATTTGTTTTGCACAATTTTGAAAAACTTAATTGAATGCAGGGATTTAGGATTATAATCCGCGCTAGTGGCATAGAGATCCAGAACTTGCCTATACAACATTTTTTCACTGGACCGAATATCACGGATACGGGACAAGAGCTTCTTCCAATATAAACCGCCGCCATTGTTTTTCAAAAATTCATCATTCATTGTGAATCCTTGAATGAGGTATTCGCGAAGCCGTGCAGTCGCCCATTGACGAAAACGCGTGGCAATATCCGACTTTATTCTATAACCCAAAGAGATAATTATATCTAGATTATAATGCTCCACATTGTATGTTTTTCCGTCCATGGCAGTTGTTCGGAAATCCCGAACAACTGAATTCTTCTCCAATTCACCCTCATTAAAGATATTTTTTATATGTTCGCTTACATTCGCCTTGCTTGACTGAAAAAGTTCAACAAGTCGCGATTGCGATAGCCACACCGTCTCACCCTCAACACGCACTTCAATACCAAGCGCGCCATTCGCGCCTTCATAGATAATAATTTCACCGGAATTATTATTATTTGTCATGTTGTTTTTTCCTTGTTTCTTCATAATTTTCACCCTTCGCAAATGTCTTTGACAGTAATGTTGGTTTTTAAAATTGTTTTCATATTATTTTTTTCTTAATTAAATATTGCATAGTTATTTTCGAATACAATGTTGAAAAAATATCATTGCCAAATTTAACATTGTCCGAGTATTTTTTTCTGTCGCATATTCTTTTTTTGGATGAGCTGTACTGGTTTCTTGTCTTTCTTTAGCAAAGATTGATTCCATATTATCAAAAATCTGTTTAGTAAATGAGTCATTACTTATTAACCCCCTTTTTTGTGCCTCTACGATTAACTGTGAGATGTTTCCTTTCCCCGTTTTCCCATTATTTAAAATCTGTAAAAATGCTTGAATTGCTGAAATTGTATTTGTAACACTATTACTGTACCCCTGTGGCGAATTTTTTCTATACTCCGAAAAACCATCTTCTAAGAGACTATTTACTTCTTTCCACTTTGCATCTGATAAATAATTTAGAACTGGTTTATAAATTTCTTCCATTATTTTGGAATCTTGTCGTGGTACAAAGCTATCTCTTGTCAAATAATATTTAATGCCAAACTGTATAAACACTTCATTTAGACCTTCTGAAAATTTGTCAAACGCCTCCCATCTCCATTCAAGTGTTCTTTTTTTAAATTCATTGTCGCTCTCATTTTCGTTACGTCTAGGCTCTCTATCGTTTCTTTCTAAAATAATTAATCTTGCATACAACGAAAGAAGTTCTAAAACTACATTTACACTTTGTGTAGAAAAAATTTCATAGAAATCATGGCAAGCCGAATTAAACCTACTATCTTCCAGAAAATTACGAGCGTATGACTTGGCTTTATATTTTAAATTTATAATTTGAATTGAATCTACAACTCTTGTTAGCTTATTATCTTTTTCGTCATAATCACCAAAAAACTCATAATTACAGCTTTTATTACCGTATGAAAAATCTTGACGCAATTCGTCTTTCTTAAAAAAGTGCCATTCAAGGTATTTCCACATTAAATACTTGTCATCGATAGACAAGTCATTCCAATCGCGAAAACCAAAATCAGGCGATAATTCACTTTTTGCTTCTTTTTTAATTTCGCTCCAAAGTTTAAGCATAAACTTAGCTCCAAAAAATTAATTTCTCTAATCTTTTATTTTTTTTTATGTCTTATAAGTATTCGGGTATAAAGTCTGTTATTGTTTACGTAACCTCTATCTAACTTACCTGCCCATTTAGGATTAACTAATTTTGGCAATAGACCCTCTTTAATATTGTAATCACTCCCTAAAATCTCAAACTGATCAGGATTATATTTATCCAGAAAACTAATCGGCACGCCCATTACTCCGTTATAATCGCTCGGGATGGAATCGGTAAACGGCACTTCTATGGCATTGTAATTATCATATTTATCATACGCTTTTTTGCCTTGAATTTCTTTGTGCTTGCTGTATTTCAAATTTTCTCCCATTGTCATAAGCGGCAATGGTTGATGGCGTCGTCCATGGTCTAGGTTGGTGAACCAATGGCAATTACGAAATTTGACAAGTCCTGTTTTGTCATCAAGCACGCCGCTGGCGTATTCCCTTGCGTTTGGCGTAAAAAAATATGCGTTGCCGGCGCGAAAACCATTTCCCAGCCACAACTTATTATTTTTAATCAGCGGAAATATTTCTTTGTAAGTAATCGCATTCATACTGCCGATAATGACGAACTTTTTGTTGTGATCAAAAAGTTGCTTAACATATTCGCGGAAAAGAGAAAACGGCGGATTTGTTATCACGATGTCGGATTGTTTAAGCAGGTTTATACATTCATCACTGCGGAAATCACCGTCATTTTCTAACGGCGTCCATTCGTTATGTTTATTCGCCTTTAACTGCTGGGCGACATCCTTCAAGTTGAACTCTCCGTCGCCGTCTATATCGCGCGCTTCGTTGATAATAAATTTGTTGGCGGTTACCTTGGGACGGCCTTTTACTTTATTAGGGTTTTTGCCATAATAAATTGCTTGTTTTTTTTATTTGAATCTTAAATTGAAAATTAATATTTTCTTTTTATCATAAACTCCGCCACGGCGGAAAAAAATTCCTTGCTTTCTTTGTTCAGATTGCTTCGCTTCAATACAAGGCGCGAGTCGCCAGCTAATTTTTCCGCCAATTTTTTTGAATACTCAAGCGATCCGGTATCGATGATTATTTGCCGCGCTCTTTCAATTTGCGCCGCGGAAACACGCGGATTGCCGAGCGCGGAAATTATTTCTTTTTTCTGCGCCTTATTTCCCAGTTCCAAAGCTTTTATAATCAATAAAGTTTTCTTGCCTTCCCGAATATCCGCGCCTACCGGCTTGCCTGTTTCTTCGCTTGATCCGAAAACTCCGAGAATATCATCCTGAATTTGAAAAGCGATTCCCAATGGAATCGCAAAATCGCTTAAAATTTTCAAGGTCTTATCGCTCGCGCCGGCCATTATCGCGCCCAAATGAAGCGGGCCTTCCACGGTATAACGAGCTGTTTTATATTCCAAAATTGTCAACGCAAACTTCATGTCGATTCCATTTTTCGCCGCCGCCGCAAATACATCATGAAACTGCCCTATGGCCGTATTAAAAACAATATCGCTTATTTTTTCCAATAGCTTATCCTTAATGCCGCAATCAAATTTGCTTTGAGCGATAATTTCGCCGACAAAGCCAAAACACATATCGCCGATAGAAATCGCCTGCGAATTTCCATAATGCGAGGCATTGACCTGATAATGATTTTTTTCGGCTGATTTTTTATAAATATAATGAACCGACCGCGCCCCTCTTCTTAAATTATCCCTGTCTATGATGTCGTCATGGATAATTAAAAAAGTATGGATGAATTCTGCCGCCATAGCCAATTTCATAGCTTCTTTTTTGTTTTTTCCACTCAAAGCTAAATACCCGTAATACATTAGCGCCGGCCTGATTCTTTTGCCGGCGCTTAAAGCGTAATTTTTAAGATTTTGGACCATTTCTAAAGCGCTCAGCGATATTTTTTCGGCTTGAACAATTTTCAAATCCAAAAATTTTTCCATTTCCTTGTCAAAAACGATTTTAAATTTTTTCAATTTTTGTTCAATAACCATAAGGTTTCTTGTCAAAATAATGATATTTTGGTTCTATCGTTATAAAAAATAGCAACAACAGCAAGGAAGCAACTTATATTTCAATGACAAATTACAAATGTCAAATGTCAATTCAATGACTAAATTCCAAATTCCAAATTTTGACATTTTAGCATTTAAAATTGATTTGGCATTTATAATTTGGCATTTGGCATTTGGCATTTACGCCATTTTAGTCTCTCAGCACGGCTCCCGCGTGCCAAAAGATCATTCCCATGATCATAAATATAGTGAACGCTACCAGATACTCTCTGGCTCCGGCGCGAAAGATCATTAAAATAATCGTAGGAACAATATACAAAAATAAAATTCCTCCGATAATCAAAATCATATTTAATTCTTCCGGCTTCATCGGCGGTTTTTTATCTGGATCTTCTAATGGCATAGTTGGAATGCAGAAGGTGGCGAATAGAATGTGGTAATGGAAAATAGAAGGTAAAACATAGAGCGTGGTAAATTAAAGTTTCCTTTAACTTTCTTCCACTCTCTACTCTCTAAATTACTACTTTCCACTTTCTACTCTCTACCTTCTGTTTATTATTAATTATTTCTTATATTATACGCCAAAAACCCCGAAAAGTAAACCCTATTAAATAAAATTCCAAAGAATTTTGGATTGTTTTACAATCCATTTAACAGGGGCAAGCCCCATTGCCAAGTAAAAAAACAGCGCTGAAATTTATTTTTTTTCAGCGCATGTGTCAGGACTTTTTTTTCCGTTAATATATAAATAATACATAATTAATAATCCCGCAATAGGATATACGAAAATGGGTATTTTCTCAACTTTTTCAACATTTAATGTCAGTGAGAATAAACCAAAGCTCAATAGAGCCAAAAGCCTCAGGGAATGTTTTAGTTTTCTTGCCGTACTTATCTACCTCCTTATTACGCGCAACAATAAGTATAGAATACCTCTATTTTTACAAAAAAGCAAGGCATTATCAATAAATTAAAAACTCCCGCGTTTGATGCGGGAGTTTTTACAAAGCGTTTATTTCAAATTCTTATGGCGTTCTTTTTGAATAAAATAGTAAACTATGCCGCCAATAATCAGTAAAATTAAGAGCCCTACCCAGATATTTCCGGTTCCCAGAGTGAGCGCGCTGCTGATCGATGCCAGGAATAAAGATCGTTCCGGAGGCTGTTCGTTAGCCGCCACTTGAGTTGTCGGAGTCGGCGTCGGCGCTGAAATCGCAGGCTGTTCGCTCGAAACCGGGGTAGGCGTAGAAGTTGGTAAAACTGTTGGTTTAGGCGTAGTTTTGGGTGTTGGGGTGGCTGTTGATGCGGTTTTTGGCGTAGCTGTCGGTGCGGGTGTTAAAGTTGCTGTTAGAATAGCATTGATCGTATAATTTCCGCTTACTGAAGCCGTACCGACTGATACGCCCTCGCCTATAATATCAATGCCTGTGAAGCTAATAGAGGCTGCGCCGGTGCTTCCTGCCTTGGCTGACACAGCAAACAATACTTTATCCGCTGTTGAACAGCTTGGCACGCCAATTAAAAAATAGGGGTTTGAACAAGTAGGCACAGATTGCGGAGTGACATTTCCGTCCACAGTTATGCTTTGGCAAGACAGATTATTGAAAACTAATGTCCCCTCAACAGCGCAAACTTTGCTTCCCGAAGTGCTTACTCCTACGGATACGTTAAAAATGTCCCCAACGGTTTTGGTCAAGCTTGCCGGGGAAACATACACAGAAGAACCCGCGGCGGCTGCTGTTCCGGCAAAACCGGCAACTGACAAAAAGATAATCGCTGATAATATAATTTTTATTTTAGTATTTTTCATATTTTTATTTTATTTTCCCCAGTTTAACATTAATAAAGCGAAATCATATTTATCAACTTTATTGTCGTGATTTAAGTCAGATGAATTTGATCCGGTTTGTCCCCAAGAGGCCATCAGCATAGCAAAATCATATTTATCAACCTTGCTGTCGCTGTTTATGTCGCCAGTTTTTGGCGTTGGGGGAGGTGTTCCGCCTCCGCCACCACTATTGCCTCCACCGCCGCCTGACGGAATATTGATAGCATAAATAAACGATACGACATTTGAAAAGTTTTCTCCGTAGCAAGCAATGGCTTTAATAGTTTGAGATGATCCTACTGCAACTGCGCTCTCATAAACATTTCCCACAGAACAACTGGGTGCGGTTCCGTCGATAGTATAACGAATACTTGAAGACCCTGTAGCGCTAAAAGTTACACTTTGGACAGAAGTATATGTTCCTGCCAAAGGACTTGCGATTGGCGGAACATAAGCAGGTAAATTAATTACATAATCATACGAAGAGATGCTTGATGTAACGCCGTTTCCATAACAAGCAATCGCTTTTAAGATAGCTGTTGCAGAAATGGAGATAGGAGCTGAATAAGTATTTAGATTTAAGCAGGCAGGTGCAATTCCATCAATTGTATAGTGGACACTTAAAGAACCTATCGCCGCCAAGCTGACATTTTGCACCGAGGTGTATGTTCCAGCTGGCACATTTGCAGTTGGAGCCACAACCACGGTTCCGCCAATGCCAGTGTTTAGTCCGTTGCCAAGATCGCCACCCGTTGTTGAAGCAGAAACAAAATTAACCGCGCAAAACAATGACAGCGCCATCACAGATATAATTTTTATTAAATTTTTCATAAATTTCGTTTATTAGAATAAATTTATCTGAAAATTAGTCTGTGCTAATAACTCCATAGCGGTTATTGGCAAAATGAATTTGAGCAGGCATAACTTGCTAAAATTCAATGAAAAAATTTGATAAAATTGTAAAATTTGATAAAATTAATAATAGTTGCATTCATAACGATAACAAAACTTATTATGAAAAAAAATTAACC
>JAHILZ010000043.1 GCA_018896765.1 Patescibacteria group bacterium
GTCATTGCGAGGAGCCGAAGCGACGAAGCAATCCCGTACTCAAGTTCAAAGTTCAAAGTGAAAAGTTAAAAGTCGAATTCAAAGCTAAAAGTTATAATATTTCAAAAACTTTAAACTTTTAACTGCAACTTTGCACTTTGCGCTTTGAATTTTTAACTATTCTAGAGATTGCTTCGCCTGTTTGTTGACGAAGCTCGCAATGACAGAAAAAGGCTATTTCGTAATTCACGAAAATTAGAAATTAGAAATTAGAAATTAGAAATTAGAAATTAGAAATTAGAAATTTTTCAAACACCTACTTCAACCTTAACTTCGCCTCCGTCTGCACCTTTTCCCAATCACTAATCTCACCGGATTTAAATCTAAAATATCCCGCCAAAGCGATCATCGCGGCGTTGTCGTTGCTATATTCTTTTTCAGGCGCTAAAAATTTCACTTTTGGCAAATTTTTATTTAAAGATTTTTTTAGCTGGCGGCGCAGTTCTTGATTAATAGAAACTCCTCCGCCGATAATTAAAGTTTTAATTTTATATTCCTGCGCCGCTCTGATAGTTTTACTAACCAAAACATCGATTACCGCCGCCTGAAAAGACGCGGCAATATCAGAAATATAAGTATTTCGAACGCTCGGCAAAACTTTTAATTTTAATTTAAGAGAATCTAAAGTATATTTAACAGAAGTTTTCAAGCCGGAAAAACTAAAATCATAATCACCGCTTTTCTCCATAGGGCGAGGAAAATTAAAAGCCTTGGAATTTCCTATTTTCGCCAATTCTTCAATTCTCGCGCCTCCCGGATAACCCAAGCCCAGCATTTTTGCCACTTTGTCATATGCCTCTCCCGCCGCGTCATCGCGAGTTTCGCCTAGTATCTTGTATCTCAGCCAACTCTCAATTAAAACCAATTGCGTATGCCCTCCGCTCACCAAAAGCGCCAGCGCCGGCATTTCAAACACTTTTAACTTTTCACTTTTAACTTTTAACTTAGTTTCGAGCAAGCTCGAAACTATATGGCCTTCCATATGATTAACTCCGACAAGCGGCTTCTTTAATCCCCACGCCAAAGTTTTTGCCGCGCTCACTCCTGCTAAAAGCGCGGGGATTAATCCGGGACCCTTAGCTACACAAATCAAATCAATCTTATCTAAATCTTTCACTCCGCCAGCCGGCAAATTGATTTTTGCGGTTTGTAAAGCTTCCTCCAAAACAGGAATAAAATTTTTCTGATGCAATTTTGCCGCCAATTGCGGCACCACTCCGCCGAATTTTTTATGCTTCTTGATTTGCGAAGAAATTATATTTGCTAAAACTTTGACATTCATTTGCCCGTCTTCTTTTTCGACAATCTTTAAAATCGCCGCGCCTGTTTCATCGCAAGTAGATTCAATGCCTAAAATTATCATATCTATGATGTCCAAAATTAATCCTTTTAAATAATCCCTGCATCTTTCATGCCAAAACCATACTATTTAAGGCTAAAACTCAAATTCTAAATTTTAAATCAAATCCCAAATGTTTAAATAAATAATTTAACCTGCCTGCCGGCAGGCAGGAATTTAATCATTTAAAATTCATTTAAAATTAAAAATTATAAATTGAAAATTCTCTAACTATTATACTACTTTTTCCCTTGACTAACAAGTGAATCTCTTGTATATTACTTGTATTGTTTTATTTATCATTATGGCCCTATCGTCTAGTGGTTAGGACACCAGGTTTTCATCCTGGTAACAGGGGTTCGATTCCCCTTAGGGCTACAAAAATAAAAATCCTTTATCGTAAAGGATTTTTTTAGTACCCAAATAAATAAAACGCCCGACAGAGTGCTAAAAGATATTATTAAAATTAATTTGTGCCTATAACCAATTTTAATAGTAATTTTTTCTATCGGCTATTTCTTTTTCATTGTCGGAAATTGATCAATAAATTCTTTAGGTTTTAAAACTTTTAAACTATTTTCAAGTTTAATTTCCTTTATTATTTTTTTTGCTTCATTATACAAATCACCGTCGTTAGTAATAAAAAAATCGCATTCTTTATTTTTAGAAGCAGCTATTGCCGTTGCAAGGTGAATGACATCTTTAGCATTTAAGTTTGAATAAATTCCTAATTCATGTGCGAGCTGCCAGCCACTCGGTATATTCTCATCTTTTGATGAATCTAAATCAAGAAATCCAAGATTAGGCAATTGCTGTTGTAAATTTTCTAACCACCCTGATACTTGTTCAAAATGATATTTTTTTAGTTTTTTATTATCCCGTGGATTTTTAATCTTTTTAATTATACTATTTAGGCTTTTATTTTGACTTAGTTTATCCCAAAGAAAAATTTCGTTCTTTCTATATTCCGCTAATTCTATCATTGCGAAAGTTGAAGTCTTTAATTTCCAACTCCTTGTTCTTACAGATTCCATTAAAACAACAGTATGATTGTCCTTGTCGGCAACAAAACCTAAGATAACATTTGTATCTATATATAAAATTTTACTTTTTTTTCTTTGCATAAAATTCAACTTTAACGGGTTTTGAAACCTTTGTGTAAGCTTTAAATGCGACTTTCTCGCCTTCTTTTGTACGAAATTCAACACTAACGGGTTTTGAAACCTTTTTTTCTGCTGTAAATGAAATTTTTTCTCTTCTGTGTATGGACATTTTCTAAAAATTATTTTAAATCCGTTATTAATTCTTTAAAACCGGCAGTATTAACCCAATAATTATTTGGATTATTTTTTAAACATTTATCTATTTCTTTTCGCTGTGTGGTTATTTTATTGCCATTACCATTCTGACTTAATAATATATTTGAATATTTTCCGTCTAAAAAAGAAATATATGATATATTGTTTTTTTCATGCAATCCTAAAATTTCAATTAATTCTGATATTTGCTTATCTTGCCCGCCACCGGAAGTGTTTAAATGCTTTGCCTCGCAAAGAAAAATTTTATCTTTAGCTTTAATAATCAAATCCAATGTTTTATCTTGTTTTTTTGCCTTGATTCTTATATTTAAGTTTTTACGAACATTTTTAAGATTGAATTTTTGAGAAAATTTAACTACGCAAAAATCAGTTTTAGAAAAGTTTTCCCAATCAAACACTTCCGCATAACCTTGCTTTTTCAAAAGACTAATTAATTTATTTTCGCCGCATTTTCCTTTTTTACGGGATGAATTAGTATCTAAAATAGATTGAATCCACTCCTCGGGAACTATTTCATTAAGCAACCTTTTGGCAAAATATTTCTGAGTAATTTTTTTAAGCAGTTCTGTATCGTTTTTAACTTCATCAATTATATTATCGCAAGCATTTACAAAACAGGCGAATTCCGAACAATTAGAAAATTTACCGATAGATTTTGATAGCTCTAAAAAATATTTATTGATTATAAGCGTTTTTTCTTTTTTATCTTGCAGGGTTTTTATGGTTATTAAAATATTTTTTATTTCTTTTGTGTTGCTAATGTATTTTTCTATTTCAGGATGTTTTTCGTCAAATACATAAAAATCATCAAGCGATTTTTCTAGGTTTTCTTGAGAAATTTTAAAATAATGTAAGTTGCTTTGGAATACTTTCATAATAAATGTAATTTAAAAATTTATAAGCCAGATCAAATGAAATTCTCTTGCGGTTATTATCTCTGAAATTAGTTAAGAAAAAAGAGGAATACTTAATGCGATTTTTGTTTAACTCACTATTAAATTTGTTCATTAGTTCAATTTGCACATTAATTGATATGTCTTTTTTAAAAATCAGATGAGCCATGTTACGAGAAGTGTTTTTACCCACTAAGCCAGCTATTTTATATTTTCTAATATCTTCAAGCTGAATTTTTTTACCGTTCTTACTGTCGATTGCTCTTAAAAATAAAATATTTTTTTCTAGTGACTTTTTTATATCATTGCTAGTATTAAGCAACTTTTTATCTTTAATATTTTGCAAAGCTATTTCAACTTCATATTCTCCGGATTTAAGATAATCCTCCGTAAGCCGGAAAACTCCTAAATAATTTTTAGTTTGACTAATTTGATTAATAAACTCTCCGCCAAATTGCCAGTTATATTTTTTTTCAAGCGATAATTCAATTTTTTTGTTTTCAGGATAAATAATTGCATTTATTGAATTTTTTTCTGATATTTTATTTCTTTTTTTAAAATAAAATGAAATAACATTATAAGTAGTATCGTCAAAAACTTGTTCTGAAAAAATATTTAATTTTATTATCTCAAATTTCTCAAAAAATAATTCACGGATTTTTTTTGAATTTTCAGCGCATAAAAAATTTAAGGGAACTATTAAAATTCCTTCCTCGCAATTCAAAACGGAAAAAATGGAAACTTGATATAAATCTTCAAATACAGAATGACCGCCTGAAAAAAACTTTTTTTTAGTTTCTTGCTCGGCCTTATTTTTATGCAAGTATGGCGGATTAGTGCAAACAAATTTATAATTTTTAGGCGAATTTATAGAATCGTTTAAAAAAACATTTTTTTGATCAGTATATTTTTTATCACAATCAAAACCGATAATTTTTTTACAATTATTATTTTTCGCCCAATTCATCAAATCTTGGTTTCCGGCAAAAGGATCAGTTATTTCTTTTTCTTTTATGAATTTTTCAAATCCATTTAGAATATGATTTGAATTAGTGGTGAAAAATTGGCCTAAGTTTTGTTTTTTAATAACCGTATTCATATTTTTATTATACCACATTTCTAAAAAGAAAAAAACTATTGGCTTTCATGCATAAATAAAGGCTTTTTTTAGAAAGTATTTTATGTTATAGCCGAAATAACGCTATTCCACCGCTTTAATTCTATAATCATAGGGTTCAAATTAGCAATACAATAGTCTACTATCGTTATTTAAAATCACGGGATTAACCCCGTGATTTTAAATTATGCAGTCATAAGGGGAATCGAACAGGGAAAGGCCGAAAACCGTAAGGTTTTTGTGGCGGAAATACTAAAACCGAGGGGTTTTAGAGCGCAGCCCTGAGCGTAGTCGAAGGGTGAGCGGTGAAATTTCCCCTTAGGGCTGCAAAATAAAAAAACAGCCCCGAGTACTCGGGGCTGTTTTTAAATATCAAATGGCAAATTATCAAAATATTATTTTTTGAAGCGGTTTAGAAATTGCCGCGGGGAAAGAATTGGAATATTTTGGAAAGATTTGAGCTTTAATAAATGTTTGTCGCCGGAAATAATAAAATCGGCTCCGGAAGCTAAAGCGCAATCTAAAATTATATCATCCGACGAATCATCCTTGATAATTTTTAATGGTTTTATTGAAGAAGAAAAAATTAAACAATCGTTAGTTATCGCGCTGATTATTTCTTCTGTCGTTAAACCGGCTTTCAGCAGAGGAATAATAAATTTTGGATAACTTAAAACGCGAGTTATTTCTTGAATTATTTGAGGGTTTACGGATACTATAATTTTATTTTGCGAAAACAAATTATAAAGAAATTCTAATTCTTTATTTCGCCAAATAAACATTGAGATAAAAATATTTGTATCAAAAACGACTTTCATAAAACTATTTGGATTTATTTCGCGCCCAAACAACAGCATCTTGAATATCTTTTTTAGAAATCATTTTCCCAAGCTTAAGAAGACCGGGGCGTAAATTTTTTAATGAAGGCTCTTGCATTTTTTTAACGATAATAGTATCATCCGTTTCTCTGATAAAAACTTTTTTTCCTATCCATTTTTTCGGCAAAACAATGCTTTGTCCCGTAATTTTAGTTTGATAATTCATAAAATTTGATTATTTTCTTATATTTTTATTATACTTATTATACTCTCTTAAAATTCAGCCGTCAATTTTTTTAATTAATCGTTAAGGAATTTCAATATTCCGCGATCCTTCTGCGTTAATTCCGCGAGATTCCGCGAGATTAGCGCCTTTTTCAGTATCCAGCAAAGGGATGACATTGCAAGCTTCCGGATCTCCAAATCGAGCGTTGAATTCTATTATTTTGATGCCGTCTCGCGTAAGCATAAACTGGCCGTAAAGAACGCCTTTGTAAGTTTTGAGGGATAAAATTATCAGCCTCATTAATTCTTTGGCTTTTTCTACGGCTGATTCCGGCACAAAAGGCAATTTCCCGTTTTTTACCGGTGACTGAACCCGTACTGCCGGTGTTGGGCCCGCGATCGCCCGCGTATCTGCGCTTGCAGTCGAAAACCGGCGGCATAAATGCTGTATGCCCGAATATATCCACAAATGCTTGCAAAGCGAATTCGATGCCGCTAATCTCTTTTTGAATCACCACTGCTTGTTTTTTCCAGACAAGAAGATATCTAAAATATTCTTTGGCTTCGCTGATATTCGCGAAATGCTCCCTAAGTTTTACGCCTTTTCCTCCGCTTGGCTTGGACGGCTTGATTACAATGCCGTCAGGATACCAATTTTCCAATATTTTAAAAGCCCTGCCAACTGATTTCGGGCCTTTGCAAATTCTGGACTCCGGCAAATAGCTTCCCATTCCGATTTTTTTTAAAAACTTTATGGTTCTTGCCTTGTTGAGCTCAATGAAATTTGTTTCGATTGAAGGTCCTACTGTTCTGAAACCTCGCTTTTCCAATTCGCCGCCCAGTTTCAAATATCCTTCGGAGCCGGGCACAACCGTTTTTACTTGAAGCTCATGAAGCAGTTTTGCCAATTTATCCGGATCGGTTTCTTCCACATTCTTTATCGCTAAAGAACAAATTTGCGGATTATTCGTTCCTATGGAAATAATGTTCGTGTTTTTTCCGACTGACAAACCTTCTGCTATAGCCGCCTCGCGCTGGCCGCCTCCCAATAGTCCTATTGTTTCTTTTACCATCTTTGTTCACCTGCTTTTTATTCTATTTTAAGGGTGCGAAATCGTTTTAAGACCTGCCTCCTTATTACAGAAAGCTTAAATCAAATCGCGAAAAAAATCAAGAAGCGAGATTAAAATAAAAAAAGAGGTACTCCGTTCGCAATTTACGGTAATTCTTAATCGAATGTTAAAACTTATTTATCAATAAAATCAGCTGGAGCATAAATTATTGATATTTTTACAAAATGAACAAAAAAACACACCCTCTTGGAAACATGGTTTCCAAATAGCAAGTGAAGCGCTCTCTCTTGAGCGGCCGATAGATAAAAAGATTATTCTCTTGTTTGATTTAAAAATTTTGGATAAAAAAATAGGGCGGAAATCCTAGCATAGGATTCGCGCGCCCAAAATTTGCCTAGCAGAAATAATTTAAAAAAGCAAGCTTTGCAATCAAATTAAAACCAGCCCCAAATTTCCTGAGGCTGGTTTTTAAACTTAATAAATAAATTTTAAAACGCAAATTCAACATCGGAACAATTAATCTTAATCCATTGATGATATTCACCGCTACAGAGATTAGCCATCTCAGCTGATAGTGTCTCGCCTGGCTGTAAAACTACAGGCATACAATTAATATATCCTGCCGCTGGACACTGGAAACTGACTGGCGGAGTAGAAATTGGAGGAGGACTTAATACTGGTTGTTTTTCCGCTTTTTCCATAAGGATTTTCATATTCCTGTATGCTTCTTTCAACTCGTTAATTACTCCTTTCAAATCTTCTTTTCCGGCTTTTGTTTTAGCGGCGGATATTTTTCCTTGCGCGATAGCCAGCAAATTATCCAGCGCGGCTGTATCTTGACCGGCTATTTTCATCTCGGCAATTTTAGCTTTTAACTCCGTTAAACGTCCTTCCGCGGCAACAATGGCTTTATCCGCTCTAGAAGCCAAAATCGCGTCAACTATCTGCCTGACAATATCGCGCTTTGTTTTAAACAATTCCTTGATTTCTTTAGCCAATTCTTTCATTTGCTCGGAAGTTGCAGCGGCAACCGCTTCGGCTTTTTTCGCAGTCAAAACGGCTACAGCGGCATCAATGCTTGCGTTAAGCTGTGTTTTTAATTCAACGCTTATATTTGACATTTTCGCCACTCTTTCTCTGGTGTTTTCCATTTGCTTAATTTGAATTTCAATCAAGCGAACCAATACAGCTTTTCTCTTTTCTTCTTTTTTTAACCTGAGTTCTTCCTGTTTTGCTTCAATAAGTTTTCTTTTAGACGCAACTTTTTCTTTGGTCGCATTTGCATTTTTTGTTTTTTCCTGCAATTTATTATTTTTAAAATCATCCCTGTCTTTGCGCAATTGGGTTAATGAATCCTGCAAATTGTCGCCTGTCTTAATCGCGGGCGGCGTAGCAAAAACCATAGGCGCAAAAAGCGAAAAAACAAACGCCCCTAAAACCAAACCTGCTATAAAATTTATTTTTTTCATTTTCATATTATTCATATTATGCGATTTAATAATTATTTATTTAAATTACAACGACACGTCTTGCAAAGCTTGATCAATTTCTTTGTCAATAGCTTCGCCGCCGGACAAAGTCCCCAAATCACTGTCAAGACTGTTTAAGTTTTCTTCGTCTTTAGTTAAATTTTCCGCTGTCTCGCTGATTTCGCCCGCTTCATTCAATGTTTCGTCAAGCTCTGTCAAAACAGCATCATCTTCGGCAAATAACGCGATGTCAGCATCAAGATTATTCAGCTCGGCAATATTTTTATCTATTGCCGCGGTATTTCCTTTTATGGCCGGCGCCGGAGAGGAAACCGGACTCTTATTAAACGAGAACATTATGCCTAACGCGGCAATAAGCGCGAAAAGAACTATGGTTAGAATTAGAATATTTTTACTCAATCCGTTAGAATTTTGCATATTTATATTTTTTTATAAAAATAATTTATCAATATTTAATTAGATCGACCTTTGCTTTTAAAAAATTTGCCATTAAATTATTTGTATTTATTCTCCACTGCCAATTATACCATTTTAAAAAAACCTTGCAATGCTTATATATTATTCAAACTTTCCAAAAACCGTTTTCGGAAAAAATCCTATTCCAAGCATTCATTATAAACGCGCACTTGATTATTGTAAGCGGATACCGCGGCTTTGGCCTCGGCGATAAGAACATCGTATTCTTTGATTAAATTATTATATTCCTCAACTTGATTATTATATTTTTCAATATTGCGCCCGCGAAAGTTTTCAAGCTCGATTCTCTTTGCCTCAATTATTTTCGCCATTTCATCAAACTGAATATTATAATTATCAATTTTCGTTTTTAACGACTGGCTGACCGCGGGGCAAGCGGAAATTGGCCGTCCGAATTCTTGCACCGCCATCCAAACGGATCGGCCTTCATAAATTCCCTTTTTCACCGCCACGCCGATTTCCGTATATTTGCTATTCAAAATATTAGCGCGGTGCCCCGGGCTTGCCATCCATGCCTCCACCAGCTTTTTATCATCTTCAAAATTTCCTAAAGCTAAATTTTCTCCGATCATTAAAAAATCATAATCCGCGCTTTTGGCTAAATCAGAAGCCCCAACCCCAAAAGGAGAAATATGTTCAAAATATTGATTTTTAAACATATCTTCCGCTTTGGCTCTTGCCGCTTCATTAAGTTTTGCGTTTTCCTTCAAAACAAGCAAGCCATTTTCTTTTCTTTGAATATTTGTTTCCGCGATAGCGCCTTTTAAAGTCAATAAAGAAACAGGCGACTCTACGCTGGTTTTAAGAGGCGGAGGCGCGAAAACTTGGCTTTCGCTGTCGATAATCGCCGCGATATTTTCCTTGAATTTATCAAAATTGGGAATGCTTGCTTTTTCAATCTCGAATATTTTCTGAAATGCGGAAGAATGCAATTTTAAAATATCGGCTTGAAAATGAAAGCCAAATGCCAAAACAAGCGCTAAAATTAGTATTTTGAAATTTAATCTCATAATACCGATTATATGTCTTAATGCAAATCCGCCTTAATTTTCTTTTCGAGGACATGGATTAGCCAATACTGGCAAATTACTCAAAGAAAAAGTTTTTAATCTGGATAGTTTGCCTTGCTAAAAATAAGCGCGCGGCTAATCCCCGCAGAATAAGAAAATTAAGACGGATTCGCGCAAGTACGCTAAGTTTTAACTGCAATAAATTTCGTAAAAAATTATCGCGGCGCTGGCGGCGACATTGAGAGATTCAATTTCGCTACTCATCGGGATTCGGATAAAACCATCGCTCATTTCCCTGATCGCTTTATCCGCTCCATGCGACTCGCTGCCCAGCGCAACGCAAAATAATTTTTCTTTTTTTAAAATTTCAAGACCTTTGGATTTTTCCAAACGCGTCGTGAAAATCGGCATCTTTCTTTTGATCTCTTTTAAAATCCCGAGATCCTTATCAAAAACAATATTAAGCTTGAAAATCGCGTCTTTGGCGGCATTGATTGTTTTGGGATTATAAATATCGGCCGAATGCTCGTCAACCACTATATTTTTCAAGCCAAAAGCCAAAGCGGACCTGAAAATCGTTCCAAGGTTTCCCGGATCATTGATGGCGTTAAGATAAATGATCGGCTTAGCAAAGTCAATCTTTCTTTCCAGCTTGGAATATACCGCGGCAATTCCCGGAGCGGTATCCAAAGAAGAAAATGATTTATTGATTTTCTCGTCAATTAAATAATACTCTCTTGCCTTGCTATTGGCGATAATAAAATCAAATTTTTCTTTATTCTTTTCTATAAAATCTTTCGTAACAAATATCGCGTCAAAAACAATCCCCGCTTTTAGCGCGTCGCTGATTATAACCGCGTTTTCCGCCAAAAACTTCCCGCTCTCGTCGCGGTATTTTTTCTGCCCCAGCTGTTTCAGGATCCTTATCTTCGCGTTGTCTTTGCTTGTAATCTCCAGTGCTTTAGCTTTCATAAATAAATCTTTTTAAAAAATTAAATCTCGATCCCCACCGGACAATGATCCGATCCAAATACGCTCGGCAGAATAAAAGCGTTTTTAATCTTTCCTGTTATATCTTTTGAAGTAAAAACGTAATCTATCCTCCAGCCCAAATTCCGGTCTCGCGACAGGGAAAAATACGACCACCAAGTATATTTGCCGACTTCATCCCCGTGAAGCTTTCTAAAGATATCGGTAAAACCCAACTCAACTAACCTATCGATCTGCCGGCGCTCTTCCGGCGTAAACATAATACTATCCTGATTCTTCTCGGGTTCGGCCAAATCGATCTCTTTGTACGCAATATTAAAATCACCGGCCAGAACTAAAGGTTTTTCTTTGATCTTTTCCAGATATTCCAATAAATAATTATATGTTTCAAGCTTGTAGGACAAATTTTCTTTTTCCTGCCCGCCGTTAGGCATATACAAATTGATCAAAATAAAATCCTTATATTCCAATCTCAAAAATCTGCCTTCTTCGTCAAATCTTTTTAATCCTATTTTTTTCTCAACCACCAGCGGCTTTTCCTTGGTATAAACCGCTACGCCGCTATAACCTTTCTTTAAAGCAAAACTAAAATAAGAAAAATACCCAGCCGGATTTACAAGAGCTTCAGGAATCTGGCCTTCCTGCGCTTTTATTTCCTGCAGGCAGAAAATATCGGCATTTTCTTTTTTAAACCATTCCAAAAAATTCTTTTTAAAAACCGCTCTCAAGCCGTTAACGTTCCAGGAGATTATTTTCATTAGAATGTTTATTTACTTACGCTATTATTCTAGCAAACAATCGCGCTAAGCGAAAGATATCCGTTATTTGATTTTAAGTTAGCTTTAGTGTAAGATTAAATAAATGATTTAAATAAAAAATATGTATAGAGTAGAAATACCAAAAATTCTTTTTTTAGCGTTAGACATTGCCAGTTTTTATCGCAATAGCTTTTTTAATACAAATGACCTTGCCGAATTATCAAATCGTTATAAAAGTGATCTTGTTCGGCAAAGAATAGATAAAAAAGATTATAAATATTTAGAGGATACTCGTTTCGGCGGATTGAGAGGAAACTTTTCCACTCTTTTAACTTGGAGAGGTCTGGTCAAAAGAGGATCTGCTATTATTAATTCATATAGCTTGGGAAAAGATAATCGCTTAGTTAATGCTATATGTAATGGAAAAATTATTTTAAATCGTGAAGACTTATCGGCTTGTACTAACGATGGGGCATTAAAAAATTTAACAAATATAATCTTCATCCAGTTCTTGTAATACCTACAAAAGATAATCCGTGGAATGAAATTTATGCTATTAAAAACGAAGACTTATACCAACATAAACCCATCCTCCTAAATGTGGATATTATAAGTAAAAAATGTACCGACAAAAATAGTAATATTTATACATCATACCCTTTTTCTCAAGCGCTTATTGAATTTTCTGGAGAAAATGAAAATATAAAAAATAGACTTGACTATAAGTGGGAAGATTTAAGAAATCGATATTGCGAAAAAGAGATTGATTATGAAGTTAGAAAAGAAGATGAATTTAGCAATTTCTTGAGATTGTTTTTAGATTGGAATCGCCACTTTTTCATAGATAAAAAAGAGGTTGTTGATGTGCGGACAATAAGTTCTGGCGGACCGGATGTTGAATTGATTTTTTCAGGCGGAACCCTGCAAAAAGTAGAACTGGAACACAATTGGAATAATTATCTTGACCACAAACATCAAAATAACAATGCTTTCAAAAATGTTTGGATTTTTGCAGAAGAAAAATTCGATTTAGCTAAAATCTTAAAATTATATGAGCAACCAAAAAAAGATCACAATGATAGGATTCCCGATATTTTTCTATGTATCGGAGAGGATAATCAAAGACATGCATATAAAATAAATTGGAAAGAGAAAAAAGCCGAAGAAATGAATTTAAAATTCGAGTAAAAAAAGACAGCCTAGTTGTCTTTTTTTATTTTAATAAGTTTTAATTCCTTAACTTTCACTGATTTAATATTATTCATTTTCTTTAGCCTGTCTTCCATTATTTTAAAATATTCATTGTCGTTTTCTATGCTTATTGAATTTCTTTTCAGTTCATCTGATGCTTCAGCCAAAGTTCCACTACCGGCAAAACAATCTACAATCCAATCATTCTCATTTGTAAATATTTTTATAAGATGAGCTATTATTTTTTTAGGCTTCTGCGTCGGGTGCGCCGTTCTTTCGTTACCCATGCAAATTGGAGATTGCACGAAATTATGCATTTCGTTTTGTTTTGAAAAATTGAAAGTATATGATATTTTTTTATTATCAAAACCGTTTGTTGCCCATAATATAGCCTCGCAAGAAGATAAAAAGCCCGTTTTTCTTATTTGAGGAGCTGGATTTGTTTTGTGCCAAATAATTGTTCCGTGATGTTTGAATTCTAATTTTTCATATATCCTTTTGATATCGCTTATATATTCCATTTTACAGAAAATCAACAGATTCCCGTTGTCTTTCAATACTGGTTTAAGCGATTTTATCCACTCATTTGTAAAATCAAGATATTCCTTATCAGCAAAATAATCCCACTTGCCAAAATCGGAAGATCTTGCTTTTCTGCCCTTGAGAATCTTTGTGTTTTTATTCGCTGTATTATACGGCGGATCAACAATTGCCGCATCAACTTTATTTTTCATTTTTGTCAAAACTTCAAAAGCATCGCCTAAAATTAAATAATGTTTTTGCATATGGATGTTTCGTTTATTCTTTTAATTGATTTATTATAATATTCGCGATCAAGTTCTGTTCCTAAATATAATCTGTTAAGTTTTTTTGCTACGACGGCAGTTGTCCCTGACCCAATAAATGGATCAAAAACTACACTGTTAGGATTTGAAGTAGACAAAATCACTCTCTCTAAAAGCCATTCTGGTTTTTGAGTTGGATGAGTTTTTTTTCCGCCTGTTGTTTTCCCTTTTGTCCAAATAGAACGCATTTGCTTGCCACCATTCATTATCTTCATTTCTTTATAGTTGAATATGTTGCCTTTGCCTTTTCTTGCCCAAATAAAATTTTCATGATCCGCTACAAATCTCGTACAAGAAAGATTTGGAGTTGCGTCTGATTTGTGCCACAAAACTTCATTTAAAATATCAAATCCAATTTTTTTCATAAGATAACCGACTATGTATATACTATGATATGTGCCTGCAACCCAAATTGAACCATTTTTCTTAATAATTCTGTAACATTCCGACAACCATTTTTTTGTAAAATCTTCAAATTCTGCGTCGGTATAGCAATCCCATTTCCCTTTGTTAGTATTCATGTCCGCTCCGCCAGATTTTGTAAATTTCATTTTAAAATTACTACCGCTTAAATTATAAGGAGGGTCCGCAAAAACCAAATCGATAGAATTATCCTTAATTTGTTTAGTAAACACCAAACAATCCAGATTGTAAATTGAATTTAATTTATATTCTTTTGATAAAAAGATGCTGTCGGAATCATTTTGAGCAATTTTGTGTGTTTGACAATCATGATTTTGGTCTTTCTTTGTTTGCACTTCTTCTTTATTAAGGTTTCGAATAATTTTTTCAACAACCCCTCTTATTTCAACTTCTTTTCTAAATAAAGGCAAAAGCGCCTGATTGGCCGGCTGCAATCTGAATCTATTTTTTTCCCTATAAATCTTTTTTAATGTTGCTTCGTTATTATCAATTATAGCAACCACCGTCTGACCATTATCTGCTACTTTTTGTTCTCTTATTACAACAACATCGCCATCAAAAATTCCTTCATCTATCATACTATCTCCCCGCACTCGCAAAGCATAGTGTTTAAAACCAGTATTTATTTCATTTTTGGAAATCACAATTGGTTCTTCAAGAATTTCAACTGCTTCTATTGGTTGCCCCGCCGCTATTGTTCCCACCAGAGGAACTTCTATTGTTAAGATTGTTTTTTTTGTCGAAATTGCTCTTGGATGATTTTCTTCTTTAACTAAAAAACCACTGCCTTGAAGCCGTTTAACATGAAAATGAGCAGTTGATACCGATGCAAGTTTAAAATGCTTCCTTATTTCCTCCAAAGAAGGCGCGTATTTCTTTTTTCTTTGATAACTTTTTATGAAGTCCAAAACCTCTTTTTGCTTTTTTGTAATCATATCTATTATCTTTAAGAATATTATACCACAAGACTATTATAATAGAAAATAAATAGAAAGTCTATAAGTGGATAACTCAAAGTAGGACATTTCTAATTCCCCTTTACAAAAACAGCGACGGGCTTGCCCAAAAACCGTTTTTATGATAGATTTTAACAATAAACAAATAAACTAACAGTTAAACAATTATGCATTTTAATCCCGTGGACTCGGGATTAAAATGTTAATATGTTAATATGTTAATATGATTATGAGCCGAGTTTGTGAAAAATGCGGCCGCGGAACAAAATCATCCCAAAGCCGAAGCCATTCAAATATCGCTTCCAAGCGAACGCAACAAATAAATTTGCAAAATGTTACGATTGATGGCAAAAAAACGCGCATTTGCGCCGCCTGCATCAAAAGCGCGAACAAAAAATAAATTTTATAACGCGTATTTTAAAATCAGCCTCAAGCAAAAAGCTTTGGGCTGAAAAATTATGTTTTATAATTTCTAATTATCAATTTCTAATTTCTATTGAATTTTTAATGTATTAATTTTCAAGCGGAAAATTTAAAATTTAATCATTTAAAATTGTTTTAAAATTAAAAATTGGAAATTTAAAATTTACTAATATTTTCTTCAAAAAATATTAGTTCCGGGGTATAGTGTATCGGCAACACACACCCTTGGGGTGGGTGTGACGGCGGGTTCGACTCCCGCTACCCCGACCAACTTAAACTTTTTTCAAAATCAGGAGCGTTTTGTTGCTCGCTCGCCCCGCCTTCGGCGGGTCTCGCTTCGCAAAAAGCCCTGTATTTCGGAATTAAATCGTAAGGGCGGACAAATTCAAATTCAGTTTTTCGGGAAAGCAAACGACGGTTCGTTCCAATTTTTTCCGTCAATGATTTTATTTCATAAAAATCATTGGACAAAGTAAGTTTTTCGGCGTGGTGAGCGGTATTTATCCAATTTCGTAAAGGTTCAA
>JAHILZ010000006.1 GCA_018896765.1 Patescibacteria group bacterium
AGAACAGAAATCCAAATTAGTTGTTAAATTAATTAAAAAATTATCATTCAAAATCAATCCAAAGTCGAAAGAAAAATTAAAAAAGTTGAAAATTATTTAATAAAATCACCTGCTCACTTTCATTCTGCATATAACCTCTAAAGGATTAGAAAGTTATGCCCCTTCTTTGTTTCAAAATTTAATTGAAAATGATAAATTTAATGTTGCTGTTTTTTTGGAGTTTTTCGGGTTAGAAAAAATATCAGAGATCGTAGAAGCAAAAACGGAGATTGAGCTGGCAAAAGTAATGAATGGAATAAGCAAGGATATCAATGAGAGAATAACTAATTCTTTGTTCTTCCAAGAATTTGAATTTACCCAAGAAAAATCACTGGGGGAAATCTATGAATCGTTGCAAAAAGGCAAAGAATCAACGGAAAAAATCTTTAAAGAGACTATTTCTAAGTTTCTTCCAAGTTTGGCCGGTATTGGAATGTCATTAGTTTTTTTAACTAAAATCAATCCGATTCTTGGAGCGATTGGCGTTGGGAGTTTGCCGATATTGTATAAAATTGCTAAAAAACAAAACGAAGTGATCGGACCGATGCACGAAAAAGAAAGGCGGGAAGGAGAAAAGATAGCCACTCGTCTTGGCGCCATAAAAGTCGCGATCGAAGAGGTAAAAACCTCTCCGGCCACAAAAAATGTTGCCGAGCATGTAAAAGAGCAAATGAATAAAAAAGACAGTCTTGCATTGCAAAGACAGATCGAAGAAATAAAAAATCGGGTAAAGCGCATGGTTCCTTTTGATGCTTCATCAGTAACGGCAGCAATCGTGGGCGGCGCGCTCCAGGAAGCCGGTGCCATCTCCGGCGGAGCTATTTTGTCGAATGTAATTTATTCTAATATGCTTAATAATCCTATCAAGGATTTGGTAGAACTTTATTTTAGCAATTTTCCTCGGTATATGCAAGATATAAAGCGAATGGATGAAATTTTAGGGGAATATGAAAAAATAGATTTGCCGGAAGGCGAGAGAGAAAAAAACAGAGTGCCTGTTTCTGAATTGGAAAACCACAATATTTCTATTAAAAATTTAAACTATAAGGGCATATTGCATAATGTAAATATTGATATTGAGCAGGGAGAATTTTTAACCATTGCCGGTCCTTCCGGGGGCGGAAAGTCGACTTTATTGCGAAATTTAGCCGCTTTGTATAAACCGAATAGCGGGGAAATAGAAATAGGCGGGGTTAAAAATGATAAAATTAAAAAATACGGGAAAGGGTCAATTTATTCCATTATGTCTTATTGCAATCAAGAACCGCAAATCTTTCCCGGAATGAGTTTGCGCGAAAATTTATTATTATGGTCAAGAGAAGGAGCTAGCGATGAAAAAATAAAAAAAATAATGAAAGACTTGCGTTTGGATAAATTTGTTGATAGATTAGACGAAGAAGTGAAATATTTTTCACCTGGTGAAAAAGTAAGAATTGGAGTGGCTCGCACTTTAATTAAAGAGGCGAAAATTATGTTGTTTGACGAGCCGACAAGGGGGCTTGATTCTAAAGATGGAACAGAGGTTAGAAAAATTATCTGTGAAATAAATAAAAAATATCCCGATACGATAATTATTTGCGCATCTCATGATCAAGAGTTGCTTAATTCGGGTACGCGATCGGTTAATATGGCAGAGATACAAAAATAAAATTATTAAGTAAATTATAATAATATAATCTAGGTTATTTTTATGATTTCAAAAATAAACTCCAGCGCGGTTTGGGGACTGGATGGGGGCGCTATATATTGGCGCGGTTAAAATTTGCCCTCATAATCATTGACAAATATCATTTTTAGGTATAAAATTGATATTGTAATATCATTTTTTAATTAAATTACTATGTTTTATATAGTTCGCGCGATTGAAAAGCCCATTAAAGAAAGGTTGTTTAGAGGCAAGGTGGTTATTATTTATGGCGCTAGGCAAGTTGGAAAAACAACTTTGGCAAAAAAAATTATAAGCGATTATGGAAATCAAGCGCGCTATTTAAATTGCGAACTGCTTCCGGTGGAAAGAGGATTGTCGGAATTAGACGCGGAAAAAATAAAAGCTTTTTTGGGCGATTATAAAATAATCGTTTTGGATGAAGCGCAAAATATTGCCAATATTGGAAAGGTTTTAAAAATAATCGTTGATACTTTTCCCAAGCTTCAAATAATCGCGACAGGTTCGTCAAGCTTTGATTTGTCGCAAAAAATTTCCGAACCGCTTACCGGACGCGCTTTTAAATTTATTTTATATCCTCTTTCTTTGAAAGAAATAAAACAAGACCGCGATATGTTTTTCGTGGAATCAAAAATAGAAAGCTTGCTCCGTTTTGGAAGTTATCCGGAAATATTAAATTTGGATGAAAATTTTGCCAGAGAAAGATTGAATGAAATCGCTTCGAATTATCTTTATAAAGACGCTTTAAAATTTGAAGGAATTAAAAAATCAAGCTTGGTGAAAAATTTATTGCAAGCGCTGGCGCTACAATTGGGACAAGAAGTTTCTTATCAAGAATTGGCGGTTAAACTGGGAGTCAATCGCTTGACTATTCAAAAGTATATAGATCTTTTAGAACAATGTTTTATTATTTTTCGGCTTAACGCTTTTAGCCGCAACGCAAGAAAAGAAATTTCTAAATCCATAAAAATTTATTTTTACGATCTCGGCATCAGAAACAGTCTGATAGAAAACTATAATCGTTTGGATATTCGTCCTGACGCGGGTTTTATTTGGGAAAATTTTTGCATCGTGGAAAGAAAAAAATTCAATGATAATAATTTCAAATTTGTTAATTCCTATTTTTGGCGCACCTATGACCAGAAAGAAATTGATTATATAGAAGAGTGCGAGGGCAAGATAACGGGATTTGAATTTAAGCTGGGAGATAAAAATGCTTATCGTCCGCCCGTTGAATTTATTAAACGGTATAATGCTGAAATTAAAAAAATTGACAAAAGCAATTATTGGAAATTTTTGGAATTATAGAAGTTTGGAAATAATAAGAAAATATTCACAGCTAAAATTATAAGAACTAAAGGAGCGGAAAAGTTTCAGAAGATTTAGAAAAAATAAAAAAATAAAATTATTTTTATGATTTCAAAAATAAACTCCAGCGCGGTTTGGGGGCTGGTTTGTTTGATAGGGTAAATAAACATGCAGGAAGTTTATGCGTTATGTTTACAAGCTTGATTATAAATGTTATAATTATGATTAGTCGAGTAATTATAAAGTAAAATTATGCAAAAAGAGCTTATTCTAAGCGAAATTTTAGCCCAAAATAAACACTGGAAAAACGATAAATCATTTTTTGAGCACCAAAAACACAAAAGAAAGCTTTTTTTTGAATTGGTCAAGTATGTTTCCGACAGACAAATAATTTCGGTGGTGGGATTAAGAAGAACCGGGAAAACAATCCTTCTAAAACAACTTATCCGGCATATTATTGAACAAGGCGGCGCAAAGCCCGGCAATGTTTTATTTCTCAGCTTTGATGAAGTTTTAGTAACTTCAAAGCTTGCGCTTAAAGATTATTTGGATGCGTTTTTAGAAAATTTTTTAAAAAAAGAATCATTCGAAAAGATTTATATATTTTTGGATGAAATACAATATATTGATAAGTGGCAGCATATTCTTAAGCGCTATTACGATACTCATCAAAATATTAAATTTGTTATAAGCGGATCATCATCTTTGTTTCTTAAGAAACAAACAACGGAAAGTTTGGCCGGTAGGATTTATGAATTTAAATTGCCGCCATTGAGTTTTGAAGAGTTTATGGAATTAGCCGGTGTAAGCGCGGAGTTGCTTCTAGAATATCAAAAGCACTCATTTTCAGCCGGAGAATTAATTCTGAAGCATACGAAGAACGATTATAGTCTTTTTATTGCTCGCAGTGGAAATATTTTGAAAGATCTTTTTGAGGAATACTTGCTATACTATCAATTTCCTGAAATGGTTTTGCAAGAAGATAAGGACAAGATTAGAAAATATATTACCGAATCCGTTTATAAAAAAACAATCGAATATGATATTCCTAAGTTATTCGGTGTGGAAAAAATTGATGAACTGAAATTTTTGTTTCAGATTTTAGTCAACGAAAATAGTTCACTCATTGAATTTAAAACTATTTCCAGCGAAGCGGGGATTGAAGAAAACACGCTTAAAAAATATATTTCATATTTTCAAGAAAGTTTTCTTGTTGACTTGTTATATAATTATTCAAAATCTTTTAGAAAATCAAAACGTTTGCAAAAAAAAGGATATATCGCCAGTTCAAATTTTTTTACGGCATTTCGTTTTGATTGGACAGAAAATCCAATATTAAGATCTCAATATTTCGGATCTTTAGCTGAAACATATGTTTTTAATTTATTGAAAGAAAAGTATCAGTATCTTTCTTTTTATCGAAAAGGACAAGACGAGGTGGATTTTGTCGCAAGCAATGATTACAGAAATTCGGGCGCTCACGCGCTTATTGAGGTAAAATATATGAATGAAATTAAATGGAACGATATAAAATTCATAGATAGAATCGCAAAAAAAATATTTAAAACAAGATATTTGGTTTACTCGAAAAGTGAATTTAAAATTGAGGAAAATAAACTTATTGTTCCTTGTTTTTTAATTAAGTAGATTTTTAATTTTATGATTTCAAAAATAAATTCCAGCGCGGTTTGGGGGCTGGATGGGATACAAATTGAAGCGGAGGTGGATATTACGCCGGGATTGGCGGCGATTACGGTGGTTGGGCTTCCGGACGCGGCGGTGCAGGAATCGAAAGAAAGAATAAAATCCGCCATAAAAAATTCCGGATTTAGATTTCCTCATTCGAGAATTACTATTAATTTGGCGCCGGCGGATATTAAAAAGGAAGGGCCTTCATACGATCTGCCGATCGCGGTCGGAGTGATGGCGGCTAGCGGCCAATTGGAAAAAATTAATTTAGAGGATAGCGTATTCGTTGGCGAGCTTGCCCTGAACGGCGCTTTGCGCCATGTGGCAGGCGTTTTGCCCATCGCGATATTCGCCAAAAGCAAAGGATTTAAAAAATTATATATTCCAAAAATTAACGCGCTGGAAGCAAGCTTGATCAGCGGATTGGAAATTTTTCCGGTGGAAAATTTCCAGCAATTAATAATGCATTTAATTGGCAAGGCGAAGATCAATCCTTTTAAGCCCCCGAATTTTTCTTTTAAGCAAAAAATAAACACCGAAGTCAATATGGCTTTTATAAAAGGCCAGGCGCATGCCAAGCGGGCGCTTGAGATCGCGGCCAGCGGCGCGCATAATGTGATTATGAGCGGTCCGCCGGGATCGGGAAAAACTCTTTTGGCCCGTTCTATGCCGTCGATTATGCCGCCTCTCAACGAGAAGGAAGCGATTGAAGTGATTAAAATTTATAGCATCAGCGGAACTTTATCGTCGGCAAATCCTTTTGCCATTGAGCGGCCTTTTCGAAGCCCCCATCATTCGGCTTCCGCCATCGCTCTTGTTGGCGGCGGGCAGTTTCCGCGTCCCGGGGAGATCAGTTTGGCGCATCGGGGAATTCTTTTTCTTGATGAATTGCCGGAATTTCCGAGAGCATTATTGGAAAGTTTGCGCCAGCCCTTGGAAGACGGCATGGTGACAATTTCTCGGGCTCAAGGATCTCTTTCTTTTCCCGCCAAGTTTTCGCTTATCGCCAGCATGAACCCTTGCCCATGCGGATTTTTCGGCAATCCTCATCACGAATGCAGCTGCAGTTTTACCCAGATAAATAAATATCAGAAAAAAATATCCGGGCCTTTGCTCGACAGGATTGATTTGTTCGTAGAAGTGCCGGAAGTAAAAACAGAGCATCTGACCAGCGACGCGCTGGAAGAATCTTCGGAAAAAATCCGCGAGCGGGTAATGCGCGCGAGACTCGTTCAAGAAAAAAGATTTGCCAATAAAAAAATCAGCGCTAATTCCGAGATGACTCCGGAAATGCTCAAAAAATTCTCGCGGTTGGAGGATGATGCTTTGATGATTTTGGCCAGGGCGATGGATCAATTTCATCTTTCCGCGAGATCTTACCATCGGGTTATTAAAATCGGCCGGACTATCGCGGATTTGGCCGGAAGCGATAAAATAAAAATAGAGCACATTGCTGAGGCGCTCCAATATCGCGCCAAAGCGCAGGAAAGATAGTATAAAAAGACCAAAAAGCAAAGACCAAAAGCCAAAAATCGCAAAAAACCTTGCGCGAAATACCCATTGCATAAAGCAAAATTTTGATGAAATTATCTAAGTGGAGTCCTTGGATGGAATAAGCAATGTAGGCAATATTTTGGCTTATTTAAAAGAAGAAACGAACACTTGGCCGTTAGTCTACTTTAGATTATACTAATCGTAAGTATGTTAATTGTTAATAGAAAATTCCCCGAGAACAGAAAATTCCCCGAGAACGGTTCTCGGAATTTCGGATGTTTTATGCCTGATTTTTTTGAAAAAAATAAAATATTTTTTGCCGTCATTATCGCCGGTTTGCTGATTTCCGGCGCTGTTAATTCTTTAAATATTTCTATTTCGAAGTCGGATTTATCCAAAAATCAAAGCGGTAAAATAAAAAACTCGGCCGTTCAGCCGATTCTTGCCGATCAGGAAGAAAGTAAATTCACAGAATCCGATATTGATCAAATAGATTTATTTTCTAATAACGAAGCAAAAGATTCGGTTGCTGGGTCAGTGCCTAATGAACAGGAAGAAAATAATTCTGCGGAACCGCAAGCCGATTTATATAAAGTTGTTAAAGTTGTCGATGGCGACACTATCGCGGTTGATATTGCCGGTAAAACCAAAACTATCCGGCTTATCGGCATTAATACTCCGGAAACCGTTGATCCCAGAAAACCTGTGGAATGTTTTGGCAAAGAAGCGTCAAATAAAGCGAAAGAAATTTTAACCGGTAAAAGCGTTAGATTGGAAGCGGATATTACACAAGGCGAACGAGATAAATATGGCCGATTGCTTCGATATGCGTTTTTGGAAGACGGAACCAATTTTAACAAAATGATGATCAGCGAGGGCTTTGCTTATGAATACACTTATGGCACTCCTTACAAATATCAAGATGAATTTAATCAAGCGGAAAAAGAAGCCATGGATGCTCAAAAAGGATTATGGGAGCCGTGCGCATGCGGCGCGCCAACTGGCGCAGCTGCCATTGCATCAGCAGCCAGTCCAACGCTAATATCAAGCTTAACGACAGTATCTAATAAATACGATTGTTCCGGCAATATCTATAATTGTTCTGATTTTTCCACTCACGCCGAAGCCCAAGCCGCATTTGAAGCCTGTGGCGGAGCGGCTAATGATATTCATCGTTTGGATTCTGACAAAGATGGCTTGGCCTGCGAATCTTTGCCGTAATTAAAATTTCCCGAGAACGGTTCTCGGAATTTCGGATAGATATAATCAATTAAAAATTATTTCTATTTGCTCAAATAGAAATTAATGTTTTTATTTTCTCAACTGAATTTTTATGCTATAGCATAAAAATTCAGTAGGTGATTTATAAATTTTATTATTTTGCGAAAAACAAAATCCTCAAGCGCGGATACGGGGGAGCTGGAGGGGGAGATTGACCTTGTTAGATAAACGCGCGGAACATCTTTGGCTTTATAAGAATTGACAAGAAATTGACACGCCCCCGCTAATCTTACATAATCTTATATAGTTAAAATATAAAATTAAAAATCAGGCGCTTTATAAGCTTTTGCGCCTGAAGCGCATCGAGCGGATTGGGTTAGGCAGAAGCACGCGGTATAAGAAAATTTAGCTTTCGCGCGTATTTATTAAAGTGGAATTTATGGAAACTTTACAGCCAAATAAAAATAAAAATCTGATTATTGATGTTGATGGCGCGCGGTACGCGCGGATGCCGGTGAAGACGCATGTGGTTTTGGCAAAAGATGAATTGAAAACAATTTTGTCGCAATATCTCAAGCCGCATCTGGCGGCAGGCGATATGATTTTTATCAGCGAAAAAATCGTGGCGATCACTCAAGGCAGATCTTTTCCAATCAAAGATATCAAGCCGTCGGCATTGGCAAAAATTTTGGTAAAATTCGTTCATAAAACTCCCTCGGGAATCGGCATCGGCAGTCCTTGGACAATGGAGCTGGCCATAAGAGAGGCGGGGGTTGCAAAGATAATTTTAGCCGCTTTGATTGCCGCGATCACGAAACCTTTAGGCATCAAAGGCATGTTCTATAAAATCGCCGGCAAAGAAATCGCCGCTATAGACGGCCCTTGCGATTATACCCTGCCTCCATACAATGAATATGCTAAGCTCGGGCCGAAAAATCCGGGCGCTGTTGCCGAATTTTTAAAGGGAAAAATCGGCTATGATGTGGTGATTATCGATGCTAATGATTTGGGCGTGTCGGTGCTGGGAAAATCCAATAAGAATATTTCCGATGATTTTGCCAAAAAAGTTTTTCGCGATAATCCTCTCGGCCAAACCAATGAACAAACGCCATTGTGCATTGTGAGAAAAATAGATAAATAGTTTTTTAGTATTTTAAAAAATGGAAATTAAAAACTTAAAGATAATTTTTGTCATTTTTTTAGCTTTAGCCGCGGGTTTTATTTTGTTTTTTTCTTTTTCCAAGCCGGCGAATGAATATGAAATCGGAAGCGGGGACTTTTATAAATTAAGAGAAGCCGCGAGTGTTGAAAAGCCGGAGGCGCATGAAAAAGGGGATATTGAGCCGCAAAAACCCCTAGCCAATCCGCCGGAAGAAATAAGGGCAATTTATGCCACGAGTAATTCCGCCGGAAGCCCGGTAAAAATGGATAATTTTATCAAGCTGATAAAAAAAGCCAATCTGAACGCCATAGTTATCGATATCAAGGATTATTCCGGCTATGTGTTTTATGACAGCGGATTAGAAGATGTTGAAAAATATAAAGCGGAAAAAATAATAATTCCTAAAATAAATACTTTAATCAAGAAATTGCATGATGAAAATATTTATGCGATAGCGCGAGTGGTTGTTTTTCAAGATCCGGTGCTGGCTGGCGCTCGGCCTGAATTGGCGGTTAAGAACAAAAATACCGGAGGGATATGGAGGGATAATTTGAATTTAGCTTGGCTTGACCCAAGCGCGCCGGATGTTTGGGATTATGTTATAAAAATTTCTCAAAATGCGGCGAGCAGGGGTTTTGATGAGATAAATTTCGATTACATCAGATTTCCTTCCGACGGGTATCTCGGCGCGATGAGTTTTCCATTTTACGGTCAAAAAAATGTTTCTAAAGAAGAAGCCATAAAAGAATTTTTTATTTATCTCCGTTCTAATTTAAAAGGCGTTAAGATTTCAGCCGATCTTTTTGGCCTGACCACTTCAGCCAAAGACGATTTGGGCATCGGCCAAGTAATAGAGGATGCTTATCAAAATTTTGATGCCGTGAGCCCGATGGTTTATCCGTCGCATTATGCCAAAGGGTTTCTGGGATTTGCGGAGCCGGCCAGTCATCCTTATGAAGTGGTCCGATACGCGATTGAGAGCGCGGCAAAAAAGCTGGAAGAATACAATAAAACAGAAGAAGTTTTTTGTCCCGTGGCGGAAAATTCAGGCAATGTTAAAATCCGCCCTTGGATTCAGGCTTTTAATATGGGCGGTATTTACGATGCCGCTAAAATAAAAATACAGATAAAAGCCAGCGATGAAGCCGGCGGGGCTGGCTGGATGCTTTGGAACCCGGCGAATAATTACTCGTTTTTGAATGAGTTTTAAGATCATTAAAATTAAGCGACAGGCTATCTTTTATTTTTAAAATTAAAAAGCTAAATTAATTTTACCATAGTGTTCGAATTCAGAGTAGAATCCGGGTCGCTTCGGTCGCTGGAGAAAAGCGCGCTTTCCGGCGAAAGCAAAGAATTTTTCAGCCAAGTCGCGGATTTTATCATCAAAAGAGATTATTAAAAAATTAAAAACATTCTGTTTGGTTTAAGAACTTATCCACAAACACATCTTTTGACAAGATGTGTTTTTTTTGCTAAACTTGGTCACAACAGGAGGAATTAAAAAAAAGCCCCGCGATAAACTCGGGGCAAGCACTCTAAAATAAAAAACGCGGAATCTGATTGATTCCGACGGTATTGAATTGAGAACAAAAATTTAAGGAGGATTTATGCCAAAAAGCATAAACTCAATTTCAAAAACGGGGAACAAGATACAGAACAAAAAGAATATGAAATCAGAGGCGATTTGAAATGAAAGGAAATGGAATAAAAAGCATAGCAGTTTTCGGACTGCTAATTGTGGCAATGTTTGCCATGGTAACGCCGGCGGAAGCACGATATGACTTAAAAGTGTCAGGCGACAACTTGGCAACTTTACAGTCGCTTACATACGGAAGTGCAGGAGCCAATGCATGGTACGCATATGGCTATGGTAATCTCCCGCGTTTATTAAAGTATGACTTTGGCATTACTTTAAATTACCATGGTCGTAGTAAGGCGATGGTCACTATTGGCTCAATGAAAGCTATAAGTGTAGGAACTGGTGAATGTGTAGCTTTTGCCAATTCTTTAACCATGAAATACACCGTTTCGTCTTCAAACTGGAAACGCGGTGTCCGCGTAATGGATGGAGGCGTAGCTCCCGGAACTCTCATAGCAACATTTGTTGATGCCAATACATACGGAGGACATGTTGCAGTATTTGATTCCTACTCGCTTTTGCAAGGACCAAATATTGGCAATAGAATTGCTGGATTCCGTGTCTGGGACCAAAATTTCGTTGCGTCTCGCGTGGCAGGTATGCATACTTTGTGGCGAGAAGGCTCTGGAACAATAAACGCAAACAATTACTATGTGGTGCAGCTGGACTAGCTAATATCAAAGGCTAATAAATTAAGCTTAAACAAAATTTAAAAGCCGAGGATTTAATTTTTTATCCTCGGTATTTTTTTGTCTTTGCGTTTGACTATTTTAAAAATTTAAGCTAAGATTATAATAGATTATTATATAAGTATAAATTCAAATATTATGAGTAAAACAGCAAAATATATTTCAATTATTATTGTAGTCGTTATCATTGCAGGTATTTTTTTAGTTTGGCAAGGGGAAAAACCAGCGCCAGTAAATATTCAACCTACACCTACCCCAACTCCTTCTGAAATCGTGAATTGGATAAATTACATAAATAAAACTCTTGGTTTTTCAATTAGTATTCCAGAAAAAGTACTTGGCGTTAACCGATGTGCTGTTGATAAGCAAGCGCTTGTTCCACTTAAGGCGTTTGAAGACAATGCAAATGATGTGGTTTATTTTGTTCCAGAATATTATTATGACAATGTTGATAATCCAAAGCATGGGGAAAGTGATTGCGTAAAAAAAGTGTATTCATTGCAGCTTATTAAAGATGAGTTAGCTGGAAAGGGGCTGGAAGGTAAGTATATCTCTTCGCCCGGTAATCCATTTTTAGGACTTGCTATAAGATTAAAAAATGTAAAAAATGATATTGAACTAACTAAACTTATAAAAAATAATTATGGATTAGGGTGTATTGCGGGAGAAAAGACTTTATGGAATCAGCAGAAAGTGGTTTATGAAGTTGCGATTGCAGGAGCAGATCCGAATAAGGGAGTTGGTGTAAGTAATCCAGATTGTCCAGTTAATTATGCAGTAAAAATTTTGTATGCTTCTGAAAAAGGAAAGGTTATGTATGCAACTCTTGGCCAGGATGCCAGATTTTATTCCAATACCGCAAATTATTATTACGATGAAGATATAATTAATAGTTTTAGATTTGAATAAAAATTAGATAAAATACCGCCTTGTTTTTAAACAACAAGGCGGTATTTTATTTTATCACAATTATGATGGGTTTGATAAATAAATAAAACTGGGTTTAACGAGTCTAAATTTCGGTTGTTTTTTTATATTTTTGTGGATAATTGCCATGAGTGCGTGCTTGGATATACGGATATTAAAATATATGGTATAATAAAAGAAATAGAGGAAAATTCAAGAGAAATATTTTTAGGGAATTTTGGTAAAAATATTACAAAAAAATCGTGTTGCGTCAGAGCGCAAGGCGAATGGGCTTATGGAAACATTTGGTATTTTATGCGGAGAAATAAAAATAAATATTAAGTTTTTTTAAACTTATTTAAAATTTTTGGCTTAATAGTTAATTTGGGTGCCTAAAAACTTCGATTTATGGCATACTATAGATAAAAAGTTAATCTGATCTATAATTAATTTTAAATCTATAATATGTCATTTAAAAAAAGTGTATATATTGCGGTTGCTCCAGAGCAATTAAAAAGGGTAAAAGAAATAGAGTTTGGCGATATAAATGTTTAGCTTGTAATAAAAATTTTCAAAGTAAAAGAAGAAAATCACGATTGCAGAACAAGCTTTGGAGAGAATATATTCACGGCAAGCAAACCCTGAAAGATTTATCAGCTAAATATCATCGAGGTAAAAAATGGATAAACCAGCAATTAAATTCAGTTAAAATTTCTTCTAATAATTTGCCGAATCCTCAACCGATTGTAATAATAGCCGATGTTACTTTCTTTGAAAGAAGCTACGGAATTGTTGTAATCAGAGAACCCAATTTTAAGAAAAATATTTATTGGAAAGAAGTATCGACAGAAACTCCTGATATTTATTGGCAAGCCAGAACACAGATTGAGCAGCAAGGGTTTACTCTTAAAGGAGTGGTAATTGACGGTAAAAGAGGGGTTAAAGAGGTGTTTTTGGATCTTCCGGTGCAAATGTGCCAATTCCATCAAGTCGCTATTATCAATCGGTATTTGACCAGAAAGCCAAAACTGGATGCAGGTAAAGAATTAAGAAAAATTGCACTGGCACTAACCGATTCCTCCGAAAAAGAATTTACATTTTTGCTGAATAGCTGGTATGAAAAATGGAAACATTTTTTGCAAGAAAAATCTATAAATTTTGAAACTCACAAATTGCATTATACCCATAAAAGATTAAGATCGGCTTATCGAAGTTTAAAAACAAATCTGCCTTATCTTTTCACCTACCAGAAACATCCTGAATTAAAAACTCCCAACGCCACCAATTTTTTAGACGGAACATTTTCCTATTTCAAAACCTTGCTGAGAATTCACCGGGGAATGAGTAAAGCTAAAAGGTACAAAGTGATATGCGAAATACTTAAAAACTGACCAAATCATCCTCCCAAAAAGACTATTAAACCGGAAAAAACACCTTTATAGGCGTTTTTTTAAATGTTTGAATATTTTAGAAATAAAGATGATTTATTATTTGCTGTAAATATATCCTCTGATAATGGAATTGCCGGCAGAAATGACGCGCGCGGATTTTATGCCCAACCCGACGAAATTCATTTCCGAGACAGTAATTTTTCCGTCGCCGCTAACCGCTTCTACATAGGCAACATGGCCATAGCGCGGATTTTCCGTGGTGACAATAATAGCGCCGGCCCGAGGCGCGCCGCCGGTTTTGAATCCATAAGCGCTAGCATTTACCAACCAGCTTTTGGCATGGCCGCTCCATGGTATATAGCGGCGAGTGGCTATATAATAAGTGCATTGTCCCCAAGGAAAACGGAGTCCTTGCGCGGGCGAATAATCATCGCCGGCAACAGTATTGACGGTATTATAATCGCTTGAGTTTGTGTTGTTTGTTGATATTGAAGCCAAAACAACCTTAGGTTTTGCCGGCGCCGGAGGAGCCGGCATTTTGCCGTCGGGTATTATAAGGATAGAATCAGTTTCCAAAATATCCTCTTCTTTGAGAGAATTGTAGGCTAGGATTTCTTCTTTATTAGCGGAGTATTTCTTGGTAATCGAGGCGAGGGTTTCGTTTTTTTTGATAACATGACGCACTCCGCTTACAGGAAGAATGACTAGTTTGTCGCCCGGTTTGATTCTGGTGGCGCTAGACAAGTTAAGATTATTAGCCCAAAGCATGGTGTTGGTAGAAATACCATGCCTATCCGCAATGTCACTAGGCGTATCGCCGGGCTTAACCTCGTAAACAAAAGTTTCTCTTTTTATCGCGATCGCGCTTTCGGAAAAATTTGCCGAAGCGATAAGGGAGTGATTATTTATTATTACTATCGCCACGTCATCGGAAAAATTGTCCGTACTGTAGTTTGCGGCGCTGTCAATTTCGGAATCAGGAGGAATAAGAGGAGCGTCAAAACCCACGTATTCTGTTCTTGAAGACAAGCCGATATAATAGTTTATTGTGTTAATCAATCCGCTTTCGGTAATTTGTTCTTTCGCGCCGCCCAATCCCGATCCCGTATAATTAAAAAGACTATTATTTCCCGCGGGATTCATAGCCAAGCTTTGGTTAACTAAAATAACCCCGATTGCCATACTCGCGACAGTTATCTTAAGCACTCCTTTTTGGATAAGGCAAATCGAGGCGTTAACTATATTTTTTATTGTTTTTTTTTCTAAAAATAAAATACCGATACTTTTAAGTCCCTGCTTATCACATTAACTCGTCTTATTGTTTCGCGTCGGTTATTATCGGAATCAGGTTTTATTCAAGCCAGCGGCAGACAGCTGATGTGATATGTTAAAGATTAATTATATCAGATTAATGCGCCGATATTTTTTGTTTTTTATTTCAAAGGCGCGCGATCTCAAAATGTATAAACAACTCTCAATATTAAATAGTATAGCATAAGGGAAAATGAAGTCAAGGCAAAGAGTGTTATTATGTCCTTTTTTCTTTTAGATAAAGGAGGAATTCATATAAAAAGGGTAAAGCTAAAGAGATTTAATCACAAAAAATACCCGTGTTATCCACCAAAAATCATATTACACAATAAAAAATATAATACGTCAATAGATATAAATAAGAAAACTTGACAAAAAGAGCAAAATATGATGTATTACAAGATAACAACTTTATAACTTTATGGACTTACGCGCTTAGTTGAATAATATTCAAAAGTAGTATATAATAGGATAGTTATTCAGTTCATAAAGTCCGTCAAGTCTTTAAAGTCCATCAAGTCTAGAAAAATTCATTAAATCAATGACTTTTGACTTTAAGGACTTTATAGATTTTCGACTAAAAGTTTTATGCCAAACTCGGATATTTTGGAAGGTTTGAATGAAAAACAGCGCGACGCGGTGACCCATCCCGGCGGCCCTCTTTTAATAGTGGCCGGTCCCGGTTCGGGCAAGACCCGGGTTTTGACCCATCGGGTAGCTTATCTGATAAAGGAGTTGCATATTAATCCGGATCAGATCCTTGGCGTGACTTTTACCAATAAAGCAGCGGAAGAAATGAGGATACGATTAAGGAAACTTCTTAGCGATGATCATCCTGCCGGGTTTGCGCCAAAAGGTCCGACAATCGGAACTTTTCATTCATTCGGCAATATGGTTTTGCGCCGCGAGGCTAAGCGCTTGGGGATGAAATCCGATTTTGTAATTTATGACGAGGACGATTCTATCTCCCAGATCAAGAAGACAATGGAGGCGCTCCAGATCAATCCCAAGCAATTCAGTCCGACTTCGGTAAAATATTCTATTTCCGGGGCAAAAAATGAGCTGATCGGCGCTAGTCAGTTTCAAGAGCAGGCGCGCGGGCTTTGGCAGGAACAGGTGGCTAAGATTTACGCGCGTTATCAGGAAAATCTCAAGAAAAATAACGCTTTGGATTTTGATGATTTGATTAGCAAGCTTCACGAGCTTTTTAAGGATAATAATGATGTCTTGAAAAAATATCAAGACAGGTTTTTTCATATTTTGGTCGATGAATATCAGGATACCAATCTGGCCCAATACACTTTGATTAAGATGCTGGCAAGCGCTAATCGGAATATCTGCGTGGTCGGCGATACGGATCAGGGAATTTATTCCTGGCGGGGCGCGGATATCAGGAATATTCTGGCTTTTGAAAAAGATTGGCCCGAAGCGAAAATTATTTTTTTGGAAGAAAACTACCGCTCGACTCAGCGCATACTCGACGCGGCTCAGGGGCTTATCTCCAAAAATGTTCTGCGCCATGATAAAAAGATTTATTCGCAGAAACTGGAAGGCCATCCGCTTTTTATCTATGAAGCCGCGGATTCCAGAAGCGAGGCGAATTTTATTTCCCGCGCTGTTCAAAGCTTGATTATTGAATCGGCCCAAAAGCCCAAAGAGGAAAGAATAAGTTTTAGGGATTGCGCGGTTTTTTATCGCACCAATGCCCAGTCGCGCTTGATCGAAGAATCTTTTATAAACGAAGCTCTGCCGTATAGAATCGTGGGCGGGGTGAGATTTTATGCCAGGCGCGAGGTAAAAGATATTTTATCGTATTTGAAAATTATTCAGAATTCAAGCGACTTGGTCAGTTTGGCGCGGGTTATCAATGTGCCGGCTCGGGGCATAGGCGAAAAAAGCGAGAAAATAATATTTGATAATTTGGCGAAAAGTGAAGGTGATTTGCATGGTTGGGTAAAAAAAGGCGGACCGGAAGAGGCGGGCATTGGCGCGAAAGTCATTGAGAGCTTGAAAAAATTTACCGGCTTGATCTCGGAAATCAGAGATGATAAAAGTTTAAATTTGGAAAAAGCCATCAAGAAGATCATGGTGAAAACAGATTATGCCAAGTATTTGGAAGCGGCAACTCCTGAGAAGGAAGAAAGAATGGAAAATTTGAAAGAATTGATCGCGGTGGCGAAAAAATATTCCAAAATGCCTCTGAAAGACGCTTTGGTGGAATTTTTGGCCGAAGCGTCGCTTTTTGAGGAAACAGGAAGAAAAATCAACGACGACGCGATAAATCTGATGACTTTGCATTCAGCCAAAGGATTGGAATTCAAAGTGGTATTTATTGTCGGGCTCGAGGAAGGGATTTTGCCGCATTCCAGGAGTCTGGCCGATATTGCTCAGCTTGAGGAAGAGCGCCGCCTTCTCTATGTCGGCATTACCAGGGCCAAAGAAAAACTTTATTTATTGCTTGCCCAGCGCCGAAGTCTTGGCGATATTATACAAGCCAACGCGCCCTCTCGCTTTTTGCGCGAAATCCCGGATCATTTGATGAAGAAGATTGAGGAAGAGCTGGGGTTTTAGCTTAAATAATTTTGAATTTCCAATTTTGAATTTTGATTAAATTTTAAATGCTTTAATGTTTCAAAATTATATCATTAATTTATTCATTCGAAATTCAGAATTCAAAATTAAAATTTGCCGCCTTTATGTTTGATTTGATTAGTCCCGTTACAATTAAAAATATTTTAGGTAAATTCAAGTTTGCTCCCAATAAATTTCTTGGGCAGAATTTTTTGATTGATGAAAAAGTTTTGGAAAAGATAATTGAAACTGCAGATATCAAAGAAGGCGATAATGTGATCGAGATCGGGCCGGGTTTGGGAGTTCTAACCCAAGCGCTTTTGGCCAAAGGCGCGAATGTGCTGGCGATTGAAAAAGATAAAGATTTAATTCCAGTGCTGGAAGAAAATTTACGGGAATTCAAGAATTTGAAGATTATCAATGGCGATTTCTTGCAGGTTGACTTTAAGAAAATAAAAACATTTTTACTTGGAAGCCTTGCCTCCAAGTCGGACTTGGAGGCAAGGCTTCCAAGTAATTCAGGTAATGTAAATAGTTATAAAATCGTTTCAAATATTCCTTATTACATCACTTCTCCGGTATTGAGAAAAATTCTTTCGGCCCAAATAAAGCCGCAAGAGATAGTTTTTTTGGTTCAGCGCGAAGTGGCGGAGAGGATTTCCGCCAAGCCGGGGCAAATGTCTTTTATTTCCGTTTTCGTCCAATTTTATGGCGCGCCGAGCGTGGCGGAAATCGTCCGTCCGGAATCTTTTTGGCCGGCGCCAAAAGTGGAATCTGCGATTTTGAAAATTGTTTTGGACAAAAAGCCGGCGCAGGAAGGTTCGGAGCTGAAAGATTTTTGGCGGCTTGTAAAAATCGGATTTTCCAGCCGGCGAAAAACTTTAGCGAATAATTTGGCCGCCGGGTATCATATCAAGCCAGATGGAGCGCGCGATCTATTGAAATCGCTCGGCTTTAGCGATAAAACCCGCGCGCAGGAGCTGAGTGTGGAAGATTGGCTGAAATTAGCTAAAAAACCCATAAGCTAATTTACCCCGTTAAATGGCTTGTTTTACGAGCCAAAATCCTTTCAGGATTTATTTAACTGGGTTGACAAAATGAAATTTTTGTGCTAGACTGGAATATCCATGATATGCCGGTTTTTTAATTCGCTCCTTTTTGGGACGAAAACGGTAGGAAGTGGAAAAATTATGTTCTTTCAAAATTTAGAGGATGAAAAGAATTTTTTGGCGTTTTTTGAAAAAATGCTGGTTGAGATGTTGAAAAGGAAAGAAAGAAATGGAGGAAAAGAGGTATGGAAAATGAGACTTTAATAGGAATAGCAGGTCTTATTGTAGGCTTTTTCATAGGATATTTAATTCGAGGAATTGAATTGGAATATCAAATTAGAGCTATGATAAAAAAAGGATAATGTTGGCATTTGAAAAAATGCTGGAATAGATATTGAACAAAGAAATTAGAAAATTAGAAAAAAATGAAATGGAGGAAAAGAGATATGGCTAGTATGAATAGAGATGAATATGAAAAAGGAAAAGGAAAAGGAAAAGAAAAAGAAAAAAATGCCAATAATGCGGCGGAAGCGGCAGAGGCAAGAAGAAATAATCCGATTGAGATGAAAGTAACTGAAAACGGTGAGAAAAAAACTGTGGAAATGGAAAAAAAAGCAGAAAATGAAAAAAAAGATAGCAGCGCTCAAAAACCAAAAGGACTCTGGCCCGGCGAACGAATGTTCGCGGCTGATACCAGGTATTGGTTTATAGTTTTTGCGCTTTGGTTTCTAGGACTGGTTTTACTGTCCGCGCTTTTAGGAAAAATTAGCGCGCTGGTAATAATTAGCTACGCGATTGCTTTCTTGGCATGGCTTTTGCTGTTTTGCGCCAGAACCATTCCGGAAAACATGAGAGCTAAGCCTGTTTTGCTTGGGGTAATTGGTAAAAAAGTTAGTTGGGGTACAGTCGAGGTTTTAACGCCATTCGAAAAGCTGATCTTATTTCCCACAGGGGTTCAGCAAGTTAATCTTACGGGAAAAAGTAAGAAAGATGATGAAAATAAAGACTTAAAGGAGAAAAAAACTGGGGCAGGAATACTTACTAAAGCGGGGTTTGAAGAAATTAAGTTAGAAGACGGAGCAATAGTAAAAATACAGGTTCCTTCAATATTGCTTCCGGTAGAGCCAGTACTTAATTTTCGCTGGCCTAGCGATGATGATGATTTGACAGAGGCAATAAAAAATGCTCCATCGCCAGACGACCTAGAATCCCTCAGGGACAAGATAGAAGAGCTGATACTTGACATATTAAGATCAGTTGGCGGTAAAAGAACGTATGTGTGGCTTCTTCAAAATCGCGATTTACTGGCTGCTGAAGTTAATGAAGCATTGAGGCTTACCGAAGCAGAGGCAAACGAATTTGATAGTCCCAAAAATAATAAAGTCGAAATAATAGCCGTTAGTCCTAAGAAAGCGCTTGCCCAAATGATTCACTTGATGAGGCTAAGAAATATGACAGTGTCTTTCAAGCACATGGATTTGCATAAGGACTTGTTGGATGCGCAAATAGCAGAAGCATCCTCTATTCATAGAGGAGAAGCGGCAAAGAAAATACTTAAATTAGAAGGAGAAGGAAAAGCATATGCAGAAGCCGCAGTAAGAACAGCCATCCTCGATGTATTAACAAGCGAGAAATATGCCAATGTTGCTATGAGGCTTGAAGGTATGAAAGCGTTTGTCGATGCTTCGCAGGGCGGCAAGGGAACCATAATTTTCCCGACGGAACTTTTAAACGCGCTAGGTGGATTACTTGGCAGTAAATCGTCAAGCAATGTTCTAGGGGATCTGGAAAAAGCCGGTATAACTCAGGAGAAGTTAGCGCAACTTGTAGCAGCAGTCTTAGCTCAAAAGAAGGAATAAAACATGGCAGAAATAACAGAAATTATTGTTTCAGCCATTATTCTTTTTTTTGTCCTGTTCGGGATATACCATAGGTTTTTGAGAAAACTAGTATTGCCGGTTTCCGCAAAAACAGTACTGGAAGGACTAAAAGGAAAAATAGGAGATAAGATAAAAAGACCATCGCTAGGCAAGATTATTACAATCGTAATACCGATTGCGATAGCGATTATTATAGGCGCGTATTTTTATCTGGGAAATACTCCCGGCGCGATCTATACTTTTAACTCCACGAATAATTGGACCAGTAGCTGGAATGTTGTTTCCGGGACATGGCAAGCGCAAAATGGCTGTTTAGTCGGATCCGGAGAGATTCGGCTGAAAAATGAAGCCATGACGAAAGGTTGGAGCAAGGTTGAAGTCGTTCCACCAACCTTTGGCGATCCTTGCGGGTCGCAAGGGCTGAATGGCTTGATAATTCAGATAGGGGATATAATTTATCCCTATAAGATTGGTCCAGCGCCGGAAAAGCGCGTTCAACAAGGAAAGTATCATGTCGGAGGTATGTTTTATCAGGCAGTCGTAGAAGATGATAAGCATATCTTTGGCGCAAGAAGCAGCAAATTGATAGACAAAGGCAAGGAAGGTCCATACCCTATTGGGATAGACAGGCGAAAATGGTTCGAGGTTTTGCAGCCAAAACTCGAGATGTATATCTGTTATACGGACGAGCCTCTATGTCCGCGAGTCTTGGCTTATTCCAATAGCAAGACTGGTGTCAACGAGGAAGGAACATTTTCGATAAAATCAGGAGGAATGATAAAAATAAAAGAAGTAAAAATATTTTACTGAAATTGAAAAATATATATTGGATACGGCGCTATGTCTGTATCCTTTTTTTTGCAGAAAAACAACGGATTGTTTATTGCGCGCTTTTTTGATTTGCGTTATAATTATAATAATGGTAAAATAAAACTAAAGAATGTCATTAAAAACAATTATTTATGCTGAAAGAAAAATTATTAAAAGCGCGTAAAAAAATTAGTTTTAAAAATATCAAAGAATTTAATTTTAAAAAATACACTAAACTTTTTTCAGTTTTATTAATTTTAATAATTGTCGGTTTAGTTTTGCCGTGGAATTTTGCTCACGCCGGCACATTGGAATTTATAGGCAATCTTCCTTTTGTTGTAATATTCGCTGTTTTTTTTGTTTTGTTTCAGATTGCGCATTTGATTGCAATAATTGGCGCCACTGTACTCAATATTATCTTGAATCCGGCGATTATGAATAATGTTTTTGGCAATCCGGCGATCTATGGCGGCTGGCTGATTATCAGAGATATTTGCAATTTGCTTTTTCTTCTTATAATGCTTTTGGTGGCTTTTGGAACAATTGTGCAAAGCAGTAAATATAATATTAAAAATTCTCTGCTCAAGCTGATTTTGGCGATTTTTTTGATAAACTTCAGCAATGTCATCGCCGGCGCGATTATTGATTTTGGCAATATTCTGATGTATGGGATATTGGGATGGATATGCCCATCGACAATAACTTGTTTTTCGGGTTTTACAGGCGGATTATTGACGGTAGTGGATCGGTTTGCCAATGATTATGGAATTTTTGAAAGTATTGGCTGGAACGGCATTGATGCAAAACAAGCGATTGGACTTGCGATAGCCACGGTTTATACTTTTATGCTTGGATTTATTTTTCTTGCTTTGGCAGGATTTTTACTGGTAAGGACGGCAGGACTTGCGCTTCTTTTGATTCTTTCGCCATTTGCTTATTTTGGCGAAGTTATGCCGGGAATGGAAAAAATATCCAGTAAGTGGTGGAATAATATTTGGAGCTATACGCTTTTTGGTCCGATTTTCGCTTTGATGCTTTATATTTCCGGCGAGATGGCTAAAATAACATTGGATGTTCCTCCTTTTACGGATCCGAATCTTGGTATTTATGCCCCAGTTTTGACCACGATTATTTCAAATATCTTGCCTTTGCTTTTTCTTTTGGCGATTATTCCGATTACAAAGGAATTAGGTTTGGCCGGAACCGATGTGATAATGAAAAATACGACGGGGTTGGGGCAGAATATTGCGAAATATGCGGGAGGCGCGACTGATAGATGGCTGGCGCGAGGAGCGCAAGATCAAAGGCAAGGATTAAGAGGCAGATTAAACAGAGCAAGGGCGTATTTATCGCCTGGCGTAGCAAAACGAGCATGGAAATCTAGAACAGCAGATCAGGAACATGATTATGATATGGCCACAGGACAGACTAAAGATAGGATGAATTGGAAAAGAAAAGGGGTTGAATCAGAAAGGGATAATATCGCAGAGAACGAAGCTCATAGGCAATTTGGCGAGATGAATGTTAAAAATACGGATGAAATGGTTGCCAAGCTTGCAAAGGCGATCGAGGATAAAGATGGTTTTTTGGCAGCCGAAATTATGCGCGCTTTAGCCGTTAATGGCGATACAAATGACGCGCTTGATAGGTTAAGTAAAAGCGGAGATCATACAGCCGCGGACTATAACCAGTTTATGAACGATAGCATTAAACCCTTATTAGGCGAAGAGAAAACGGGAAAGTTATCCGAAGATATTGGAAAGTCAGAAGAAAAAGACGGCACATATATATATGGCGGACATAACGAGTATGATAAAAAGAATGATAAATATAAAATGCGGGATATGTTTGAAAGAGATGAAAAAGGAAATATTAAAAAAGACACAAGCGGAAAAGATATTATGAATAATAATGTAGTGGCAAAGCAAGTTGATTTTATGCTCGGCAGGTGGGATTCAAAAAATGAGCAAAACAGAATGTCAAATGTAAGCAAAACATCATTTGTTGATAAAAATGGCAATTATACGGTACAGGGCGCGGCATTGCTGTCGCAAATGGGCGCTCCGGAAACGGTAGAGAAGGCCAATAGACTTAAGCCAAAAGCGGCAAAAGCCATTTATGAAGGCAGGCAAAAACCAAATTCGGAAGCGGTTTTTAAAAATGAAATCTTTACAAATGAAAAAACGAGCAAAGATTTAAAATTGAAAGACTTGCAAAAAATTGTAGGGGTGAACAATAAAGCCGAGGCGGATAAAATTTATAATAAGATAGAAAAAAATTTGAAAGGACCGAAAAAAGGAGAGAATTCAAAAACAAAAAAAGGCAAGGGCGGCGGAAAGAAAAGCGGTCCGACCTATGGATCCAGTACTGCCGGTATGACTGTTTCTACGGGTGGCGGTGAAGGAGAGAAGATGGAATCTGCAGAAAAAACAAAGGAAGATGAAGAGGAAGAAAGCGGCAGTTTACCTCTTCAAAATCCTATAAATACAGAAAAATCAGGAGATTATAACAGCGGCAGCGGGAGGACTGTTAAGGATTACGACGAGCAAATTAATCAATATAGAGAAGAGATAAAAAAGAACTGGGATCAGACTCCTGTGCATACTAAAAATTCATCGTTGCTTTTTGATTTAAATGAAGGATTTAAGGGTGATGTTGATAAGTTTATTGATTCGCGGAAGTCATTTGATAAAAACAGTGGAATGAGCGAGGAAACTTCAAAGCATCGTTTGGCGGAAAAGCTAGAAAGAATGAGAGATCGTATAGATAATGGTATTGTAGAAGAGGAAATGGATTCAATAGCTAAAAATCTTGGTCTAGCGGGAATTAATGTGGCTCCCACCGGGTCTATTGGGGTTAGTATTAAAGAAGTCGGTTCAGGGATTAATAAGAGTAAGGTTAATGTCGATGTTGACGGAAAAATATTAAAGAATTTAGTGAAGTTAAGAAAAGTTGATCCGGAATTTGCTAAAAAAGCGGAGACTGAAATGCTTAAACACGAAAGAGAACATTTACAAGGGCTGGCTCGTGGATCTGGAAAGAAACAAGTGGCAGAACTTGATAAAATGCGCAGCGATGAAAAAGCTAAAGGTACAAGCGACGAAGATATCAAGATGATCGAATTAGCGATAAACGAGAAATACTACGAAGGATTAGGTACTCGCGGTCAAGAGATGCAGGCTGAAATACAAAAAATGACAAGCGCTAAAGATATAGATGAATTTATTGAAGCACAGGCAACGGAGAATCTTGGAGCTTTTATTGCTTATCAGGGAATTGATGAATTGAAAAAAGACACATTTAATCCCAAAGATGCTATCTCGGATACACATGCGGCGTATATTAAAGAAAAGCATTTGGAAAAAATTCGTGAACGGATGATGGAAATGCGGCAGGATTTGATTAGTAAGCAAGCGGAAAAAATGAAGAAAGACGCGGAAAAAGGAGGAGGTAGCGGAGGCGGTGGAACTGGAGCTGGATCTGGCGGTGGTGCGGCAAGCGGCGGCGCTCATTGGAGTGAAAAGGAAGCAAAATCGCCGCGAAACACAGGAACTAAATTCGCAAAAAACGAATTTGAAATAGAGGAACAAGAGGCAACGAATTCTTTGAAAGAATCCGAGGAATATTTTGAAGAAGCTTTTGAAGAAGTAAAACCATATAATCCCACTTTGCCTAATTATTATAAGGATCAATCCGGAAGTTTGGGAAATTTTGCCGCTAATTTGAAAGAAGAAAAAGCCGATAGCGAAACCGTCAATTTTGTTAATAAAGCCGTCGCGAAGAATAGAAGCGCGATGGCGAATAATTTAAGGCAAAATGATATGGCGCAATTGTATGATGCCACTCCAAAATCTTTTGGAAACAAAGATATGAGAGAACGCAAGGAAATTGACTTGAAAAAATATATCAATAAGATTAAGCAGGGAAGTTTTAAATTCGGCGATATTGAGAAAAGATTTCCGAAAGTTGATGAGATGATTGGAAAAGTGGGCGGATCAGCGGGAAATATGTTCGGTGTTGAATACGAAAAAGCCAAATCGCTTTACGATTTTGCCAAAGAATCGAAAAATCCGAAAGAACGGCAAGCGTATTTGGCGATGGCGGAACATACTCTTGATAGCATAGAAAATGGCTTGGGAGATAAAAAAACAAGGGAAATATTGGAAAAAGGCCTGCTGTAAAAAACAAAAAAATAGTTTATCGACAAGGATAATAAAATGATAGAAGAAATCAAACAGCAATTTCTTGACGCGATTTTTCATTTTGATATGAAGGAAGCGAGGGGTAAAAATGACAAATGACAAATTTCTAATGTCAAATCAAATCTTCAATTTTCAATGAATACTTTAAATCCCAAACTTCAATGACCAATAAAATTCCAAATTTAAAAATTTCAAACCAGTTTAAAACAAAATATGCTGAAATTATATTGCTACGCAGACGAAACGGGGCAAGATACTAAAGGAAAATTTTTTCTTGTTTCCATTTTACTATCCGGCAAAGAACAGTTGGAAGAATTGAAAAACAAAATTAGCGAGATAGAAATGAAAACCAAAGGCAAGACAAAATGGATGAAGACGGATAATAAAAGAAAAATATTATTTCTAAACGCAATTTTAAGTCTTGATGTTTTAAGAAAAAATTTATATTACAGTATTTATCAAAATACGACAGCCTATACTCCGCTGGTCGCTATGGCTATCAGCAAAGCGGTAATTCATAGGATTAAAAATTATGACGGCAAATATAAAGTAAATATCGTAATAGACGGTTTGAGAAAAAAAGACGGGGAAATCGTTAAAAAAGAATTAAAGAATTTGAATATAAAATACGGCAAAATAAAAACAGAATTAAAAGACGAGCAGGATATTTTATTGAGACTGGTTGACGCTTTGGCGGGATTTATAAGGGATTATTTGGAAAAAGAGAAATACGCAGTTGATTTAATCGGCAAGCAGGACTTTAATAATTTATTTACTGAAATTTAGAGCCTGTCTGATAAGTTTCTTTTGAGCTATAAAATTCAGAATTTTGAGCGAAAATTATGAAAAACAAGAAGGTTTAATTTGTGTTAAGCCGACGAGTTTTTAATAATTTGCAGCCGAAATTATGAGTTTTTAGCCAAATATGAACTTGTCAGACAGGCTCTGGGGAAAACAAATAACTTCGCTGTCTTGGCGAAGTTGTCCCGATTGCTCGGGCTGTCCCTAGTTCCGAAAAATTCGGAACACCTTCCTGTACAGAAAGTATTCAGGCTATGTTATAATAATAGCAGGTTGAAATGGTTTGTCAAGGGGGCGCGGTTTATGAATGACATTTCTTAAATCTTCAATCCCGAGTACTCGGGACAAATACTAATTTTCAATGAATGCTTTAAAATCTCAAATCTCAATGACTAACGGCCAACCAATAAAAAATCAAGAGCTTATTATTCCTGATGAAAGAATCGAACGGAAAATATTTTTAATGCGAGGCAGGAAAGTAATGTTTGACAGCGATTTGGCTGTATTATATGGCGTGCCTGCGAAACGCCTCAACGAACAGGTTAGAAGAAACCCTAAGCGATTTCCGGCTGATTTTATGTTTCAACTTAATAAGGAGGAATTAGAAATTTGGAAATTAGAATCTTTAAGGTCGCAATTTGCGACCTTAAAGAGAGGTCAACACAGAAAGTATGCCCCTTTGGTTTTTACTGAGCAAGGAGTTGCGATGCTTTCCAGCGTTTTAAATAGCGAGCGAGCAATACAAGTCAACCCCATACCAAAATTTTACAATTGAGAGAAAATTTATAAACGAGAAAAGATAAATAAAAAATCTTTTGATTTTGAATCGAGCAATGTAAAATTTGCTACGGGGCAGGCATTCAAATTATGCGGACATTTACAAAATTGCGGGAAATGATCGCCGGCAATCGCGAGCTGAGAATAAAAATCGAGAAATTAGAAAAAAATTATGATAAGAAATTTAAAGTTGTATTTGATACTTTGAGGCAGCTTTTGGATGATGGTAAAAATGAGCCGATAAAGAAGATAGGATTTAAACCTTAAACAGGACATAAATGCAAAATTCAGAAGAAATCAAACAAAGAGCTCTTGGCGCGATTTTTCATTTTGATATGAAAGAGGCGAGGGAAATTGCCAAAGAGATTGATTATCGGATAAAAAAATTGTCAGAATCTCATGGAAATGGCGCGGGAGAAATTGCGGAACTTTCGGCGCTATTGATTCGATTGAGGTTGCTTACTTTGCCGCTTTTGAAAGACGAAGAAGCGCTTCGGTTAGTTAAAGAAAGCGCGGCGGAGATGATCAATGATCCGGATTTGGTTTTGGCGGAAAGAATCGATGGCCGGCAATTGACTTTTCCGAAATCTTTGAGATACGAAATGGTCAATCAGCCGATTATGGAAGCGCTTCATGAAAATATTGAGCGGATTGGCGAGGGAAGAATATTTGTTACCGGTTCAAAAAGTCCCGAACTTTCGACAATAAAAAATTGGCTTTTGGACTATGACCGCGCTTATGGCACCGAGCCCCAGAAAGATCTGACATGGCTTGAATACGCGAAAAAAAACGCTATTAGCGCGCGTTTGAATTCAAGCCAAGCGGATACGTTGAGAAAATTACTGAAGCTATATGAGTGGCTGAAGAGAGAACACGCCATTGAATAATGACAAATAAGTATTATGTATCAGGTATTAAGTATCAAGTATAATTAAT
>JAHILZ010000044.1 GCA_018896765.1 Patescibacteria group bacterium
CCAATTTAAGAACCGCTTCGCCGCCATAGCTTTCAAAATACTTTACCAGAATGCTATGATATCCTTTTTCAAGTTCCAAATCTTTCTCCAGCGCGCGCGGCGAATGATCTCCGCCATTGTTAATGAGCATAGCTCCATCAATATATAGCCATGACCCATCGTCGGATTCCAGTCTGAATCGATATGTTCCTTGCTCAACAATATTTATATAACCCTTCCAGTCTCCGCTCCACCAGCCATCGTTTATGATTTCGGCAGGTCGTTGACCGGGATTAATATGCCATGCAAAATTCAAATTCGGATCGATTCTTACAACATCGGGAGTTGCAACCGTTTCAAGATTGTTTCTGTAGATGGGTTCGTTGTAATACGAGGCCTGCAAACCATGAAATGGAAATGGCTGTTTTGTGGTAATCCATTCTATCGGATTTACAAAACCATTAGCTCCCAGCTGATCAATTGGCATTCTTCCCCAATTACTTAATGGATAATTCAATCCAGGATAAATTCCAAAATGTAAATGCGGTATTGAACTAAAAGGACCTACTGTCGCAAAAGCAACCCCGGAATAAACTTTCACTGGAGGATCTATTATACCATTGCGCATTAAACCTGCGTCTATTGGTCTTATGTGACCATACAAAGCAACAAATTCTTTGCCATCATTCAGTTTATGTTTGACAAAAATACCATAGTTTTTGTCTGACGCAACAGAATTCCATGCGCTTCCATCACTTACACGGATAATTTCACCATCTGCAATAGCATATACTTTAGTATCAACTGCAGATTCCATGTCCTGACCAATATGATAATAACCGGGAAATGGATATGCTGGATAAGCTTCTAGCCAACCAGAATATAAATAAGGTTCTTTTGTGCCAACCGGATACACAAATCCTGTGTCGGTTTGTACAGGCAATGCTAACACTGCGCCAATTAATGCAGTAAACACTACCGTACTAGCCATAAACAGTATGGCTCTATTTCTAAATATTTTTTTCATTTCTGATCACTTTTCTCCTGCCTTAAGGCAAATTTATTCAGTTTTGAGGGTACTATGTCGTTTTTCCTCCTGTTGATAATATTAAAGGAAATAGAATATTTGTCAAGAACTCGAAACTTGTTCCCGTAAAAAACAAATTAAAAAGCGAGACTTCACTCGCTTTTTGAAAAATTATTCCAAGTCTAAATTTTAAATCTATTCTATAAATTTAAAAGTGGAAAGCATTTGCTCTATTAAATTAATTTGCTCTAAGTCACCCTCGGATAAATTTTTCTTTTCCATAATATTTTTCGATTGAACAGCTGCCTCTAAGTATGCCTGCTCGGTTGCTTTGTCATCAACACAACTATAAAGATCAACAACTTTTGCCTCAGCGTCTTTAATGTGAAACATAAAAGACAGCCCTTTATAAATTGACTGACTTTTATTGTTAAAATAGACTTGGCTTCCAAATATAGGAGAGCACTCATCTTCATTAAAGTAATTTTTCCAGATTACCCTATCATTTGCAACCCCTATTATCTTACATGACTCACCTGTGCCGCTATATGAAAGCGGTTTAAGACATTCATTGCTGATATTGTTATTCCCTCCAAAAGCAAAGAGATCTTTAAAGCTTTTGTAGTCAGATGTATAAGCCACAAACAAAAGCCAGCTATAATTATTATTGAAATCTTTGAAAAAAACATCAATCTTCTTTCCTGCAAAAACATCCTCAGGTTTTTTGTTAGTATTATCGGTTTGGAAAACTTCAGGTGTTCCCAATGTGCTTGGATATTTAAACTCAACACCTATATCTGAATTACTATAAGTTATCCATTCTGTAATTATATTATTAGTGGCTGGTGTTTGAACAACGATCGGCGAAGTCTTTTTCACGGAAGATAAATAACTGACTACGCTCAACGACGCGATAATAGCGAACAAAACAATGACAAGAATTAAAACTTTTTTTTCGGATGATAATTTATTTTCAACCATAATTTCTTTTAACAATTATGATTTCATTCTAGCACAAGAAAATTAAAATATCAATATTACGATTAAATCTGCCGCTATCTCTTCCGCGCAAAAAACTCCGCAGGTAAACTGCGGAGTTTTAAAACACAAATTACGCTAATCCTTATTTCAATTCCACGGTCGCGCCGACTGCTTCCAGTTTTTTCTTGATTTCTTCTGCTTCGGCTTTTCCCGCTTTTTCTTTGATCATTTTTGGAGCGGCATCAACCAAATCTTTGGCATCTTTCAAACCCTTGCCGGTAACTTCCCTGACTAATTTGATCACGGCAATTTTTTGATCGCCGGCGGCTTTTAATTCAATATTGAATTCGGTTTTTTCTTCAACGGCGGCGGCGCCAGCGGCGGCGGGCATTGCGCCCATCATAACCGGGGCTTGAGCCGAAACGCCGAATTTTTTCTCCAAAACCTTCACCAATTCCGCCAAATCAAGAACACTCAATTTCTCGATTTTTTCAACTAAATCTTTAAACTTATCCGGAACCGCTATGATTTCTTCTCCGCCTTTGGCGGATTTTGTTTCTTCTGCCATACACTTATAATTCTAAATTTTAAATTATAAATTTTAAATGAATCCTAAATATCTAAATGATAAATTTATAATCCGGTCAGTTAAAATTAATTTTAAATCTAGACTTTAAATTAAAATATTTATTATGCTTATTTTTTTATTCTCTTTTTAATTCTTTAATTCGGATTTTGCATTCAGCACATTTATCAACCCGACTAAATTTCCATTCAATGTTCTGACAAATCCTGTTAGAGGCGAAGCGATAACATTCACGACTTGGCCCCTTAGCTCCTTCTTGCCTGGCAATCCGGCCAATTGTTTGATTTCAGCCGCGCTGAAAATTTTCCCTTCAATAATGCCTCCGACAATTTTCAATGCCGCAACTCCGCTTTTAATCATTTGATCGACTACTTTTAATGCTCCTGTTTCCCCTTCATAATCAAGCGCGACGCCAATCTGCCCTTCCATCTCGCTGATTTTTGCCTCAGGCAGTCCGGCTTCCCCAACAGCCACATCCAATAATGTTTTTTTAGCCACTTTATATTCGGCTTTCTCGGCTCGAAGCGCTCTTCTCAATTTTTCCGCGTCCGCCACCGTCAAACCTTTATAACTTACGAAAACCGCCGCTTTAATCTTAGTGAGCTTTTCTTTAAGCTTTTTAACTTCGTCTTCTTTTTTTTGCCGCAATAATGATGCCATAAAATTATATTAGTTTATTAAAAAAATCTGCGCCGTCCACAGAATTTGAATAACTAAAATATCTATATTCTAGTCCCTTCATCCTCGACAGGTCTTAGTTAAGGATTTAAAGCCGTTTGCCTGTTGTCTGTGGATAACTTTACTTTTGATAAATTAATTATACCGCTATATAAAATTATGTCAAGGATTTAACTGCAACCCCCGCATTCAATTTGCCAAGCAACACTTTAAATTTAGATTTAGATTTTAATTTGAATTTATTCGTAACTATAGTTTAGCATTTTGGCGAATTTTGGGCAAAAAAAAGATGGGTCATAATGTCTTTCATTAGTCCCACCCCTCATCATACGCACTGCTTCTTCGTATCGGCTTGTTTCTCCCGCGTATTTTTAAATAATAAATAACCACGGCTATTATTACCACAATAATGGCCACAGCTATTGTTGCCAATCCTTCATTTTCCACTATTTTTACCTCCTTAAACTTTTTCTTTATCTACTGCTCTCTTGTTCTTCAAGGCACTTTTGCGCTTTTGCACGATTTTCAGACGACGCATTGCTTAAGACATCACTAGACCATTCTCCATTACCAGGTCCACATGCTCCTAAAGCATCGCAAATCTCCGAAACACTTGGATTAATTCTTGACATTTTTTAAAACATCCTTATCTCAAATCCTAAACCATAATCAGCCAAAAGTCAAATCTCTCATCTTTCTTTAACAAAACGCTCGGCGTTTTGAGAACGTTGCTGTTTGCTCCTAATTTTCAAATTTTTTATGCTTTTTCTATATCGAAAACTCGACGGCGTGCGATAAGCCGGTTTGCCGTTTCTATTGCCGACTTTGGAATAGTTGGTCATAGATATTTTTTTGACTTGGCGATAGCGCTAAATAATCTCTGCAACTGTCATTGCGAACCCGAGCCGAAACGAGGGTGAAGCAATCTATAGCCGAAATTGAGATTGCTTCGGTCATTGCGACTCCCTCGCAATGACAAATAATAACAATTATTGCGACAGCCGAATGTATGGCTAAAAATTTAAACATTATCACCAATAAAAAAACTAAAAAACTTCAAATTCTATAAATTTCTTTAAATCCACGCTAAACGCAAACTCAATTTTTTCCACTCGCGCCGCATCCGTCCCTCTGCGGCACCAATCCAAAAATTTTTGAAGACTTTTTTCTTCGCCTTCCACTTCAATGCATACCGCGCCGCCGAATTCATTGCGAACAAATCCGCAAAGATTCAATTTTAACGCTTCTTCTCGCGCGTAATACCGAAACGAAACCCCTTGCACTTTTCCAAATATTTTTATCATCAAATGTTTTTCCATACAAATTCAGACTATTGGCAAAATAAAATTAAATTTTTCATAAGCGGCCAAACAACATCAGCATCTATTTTTATATTCGGTTTTTCTACTCACTACTCACTACTCACTACTCACTACTCACTACTCACTACAACCTAGCATTAAACCCCCAAACTATGCCGCCTCAGTTCTTTTCTAACATTCAAATAATCCGGAATTGTTTTGGCAACCAGATCCCAAAAATTCTTGGAATGATTGAATTCTCCCAAATGGCATAATTCATGGACCACGACATAATCAGCCACATGAACGGGAAGAAACGCCAATTTATAATTAAAATTAAGATTTTTCCTCCTCGAACAGCTCCCCCAGCAAGTTCGCTGGCTCTTAATTCGAATCTTGCAAAAAGTGAAATTATAAATATTATTATAATGCTCCAGCCGTTTTCGCGCCAACTCCAAGGCCGTTTGGCGATGAGTCAAATAAGCATGCCTCCCGTTCTCAGAGGATAAAGGTTTTTTTACGCTCTTAAACTCCTTAGTTTTTTTCAAAATCCAATCCGCCTTCTCGCGCATAAAATTTTCCAAAGCAAATTCGCTGAAATCGCGCGGCGCGGTAACGACAAATTCTCCTCCGCCATAAATCGCGAATCTAATTCTTCTGGCGCGAGCGCTTCGGCGCAAAGTATATTCCACTTTTTGTTCGCGAAGTTCGATGTATTTTTTCATAAAAAATAATTCCGAGAACGGTTCTCATTTGGTTTAATATTCAACCTTTAGACACAGTCTGTTTTACAGCGCCATCGCAAATTTTATTTTGATAGTTTAACTAAAATTTTAATAATTTCAATAATATCATAATTATGCCTCTTGGAGCACATAGCAAATATTTTCATTATATCAAACAATACATCCGCGTTATCTTTATTTATTATATATTCTAGCGCATCGCCATTTTTTGAAGAATGTCCCATCAAGTCGGAATAATTAATAAATGATTTGATTGGTATGCAAAAATATACCATCGGTTGAACACCTGTTGCGTATTGTTGTTTTTATATAGATACTTCTATCTGCGTATTATCAGCTGTCTGAATCATAAAAAGAGTTGGCAGTTTTATGCTTGTTTCTTCAAAGCTCATTCCGTTGAGAACTATTTTCGAGTTATGTTCAATTGCAATTTTTTTATCATCTATAAAGTCATTATATTTTTTTATTTCTTCCAGCAAATTAATAATTTTTTCAATTGATACTAAGCCAGCTTGCGTCCCCTCATAAATAAGCTCGGAAAGCTCATAAAGATATTTTGTTTTTCCGTTTGCGCCGACAAAAGTTAATCGTTTTAATCTTGTGTCTTTTTTACCGCTCACAACATCGGTTACAATAGCATCATAACCGATTTGCCATTCAAGATATACACTTTCATCAAAATTTCTTGTTCTAGCGGCAAAAGTATCGCCAAATTGCAAATTATTTTTTCTTGTTTTAAACCTAAATTTTCCAGAATTTGATGCGGAAATTTTTATAATTATTTCCTTGTTTTTCGCAGTGTAGTCCATAAATATTCTAATAATTGATTACTTGACTTATTGTTTTTTTAAATTCTTTTGTAATATCTTTCGTAGAATTGATTTTTATACTGTAATTTATTCCCGGATATTGCATATAACCGGCATCAACAAAACCGGCTATGTTTGGTTTTTCTTTTAGCGAAAAACCAACATCCAGCTGAATTCCCGATAATGCCTTACCTCTAAAATATATAACAGAAACCATTTTATTGTCTATAAAATAACTTGCATAGATTGGAAAAACCCGATAAGCTATATCGGGACTGCCGGATATAATAAATTGATGCAATTTATTAAAAGCTGGCCATTTATCGCCCAATTTTTTTCTTAAATCTTCTAGCATATAATCATTTTACTTTGACTTATCTAAAAACTTTTTAAACTCTTTTTTCTCAATTGATTTTTTACTTAATATCTGATATTATAAGTATAGGGCAGATTATTATATTCCGCAAGATTAAGCGAATATTGTATTGAATTGCCGCAATCTCCACAAAATGATTTAAAAATGATATTTAAATTATAAAATATAATAAAAAAGTTCATGCAATGCGATATTTTGAATACAATCCAGAATATTGATTGTTTAAAAGGATTAAAAACAATTTCTAGCAATTCAATCGATCTTATCTTAACCGATCCGCCTTATGGATTAAATAAAACTGGAATAATGAATGACCATAGTCTAAGTTTATTTTATTCATCTTTGCCGGAAAGCTACAGAGTATTAAAAAATGATTCTTTTTATATCACTTTTTTTAGCACAAAATTTTTACCGGATATATTTAAAAATAATCCTTTTCGATATTTTTGGAATTTCGTTTTACATTGTCCAAACGGAAGAGTAAACTCGCCTATTGGTTTTACAAAATATATGTCCTGCGTTGTTTTTAAAAAAGGTGATCCAAAAATGGCTAAAAAAGGAAAAAATATTTTCTTAGACACACCCGGCAAAATGATTGAACCGGATGAAGGATTTATAAACCATCCTACGCCAAAACCAAAAACATTCATAAAAGAACTGCTGGCGCTTTTTTCAAAAGAGAACGACATTATTCTTGATCCATTCATTGGAAGCGGAAGTACGGCAGTCGCTTGCAAGCAGCTAAAAAGAAATTATATAGGATTTGAAATCAGCAAAGATTATTGCGATTTAGCAAAAGAAAGATTAAAAAAATTTTAATATGAAAAATAAACAAGAAATTTTAGGCCAATATTTTACCAAAATTGAGATTGTTCGAGATTTGGTAAATTTAGTTTTTTTAAACAAACATTATAAAAATAGCATTAAAATACTTGAACCTTCTTTTGGAACCGGAAATTTTATAAAAGCGCTGAAAGAAAAAAAGTTTTCCGATATTGAAGGGTGCGAAATTGACGAATATCTAACCAAAAATCCATCAGATTTTTTTAATATGCCTTTTGAAAAAAAATATGACTTAATTATTGGCAATCCGCCTTTCAGTAAATACAACTTAAAAGAAAGCTATTTTAATATAAATGAACATCTTAAGCTTGACGCTTTATCTTCTGTTTATTTAACAAAAAAAGAGTTAAAGAAAGATAAAGAAAAAATTGAGAACATTTTCTTGCTAAAAAGCTTAAAACACTTACAAGGCAATGATTCGTCTATTGGCTTTGTCTTGCCTATCTCATTTTTTATAAAAAATAGAAATAAATCCATAAAAAATGAATTATTGAAATATTTTTCCACAATTATTATTTATCAAAACGATAAAGCTTGGTTTGATAAAAATATTCCTTGTTGTTTTGCTTTTTTTACTAACTCTGATAAACTAAAAAATAAAATTGTTTTACTATACGAAAACGGTAAAAAGAACGAAGAAGTGTTTAGTACAAAAGATATTCACGAAGAACTAAATCCTCAAGTTGTTTATCACAAGAATAATGGGTATGTAAAAAACGACAAAGGAACTCCCTTAACAGAATTTTTTAAAACACAAAAAATCAATATTAAAAAATCATATAAAGAAAATAACATTTCAGCAAAAAATATTCTTGAAAAAAAGATAATTCCAGAAAATAAAATGATTGAGAATTATAAAATTGCTATTGTGAGAGTTGGAAATTCCAGTGTTGGAAAGTGCGGTTTGATAAACGCAAAAGAAGATGTTTTAAATGATATGTTCTATATCTTTGACGTAAAAGATCAATATGTTAAAAATAAACGCGTAAAAGAAAGCATTTGCCGCCAAATAAACAAAAACATTGATTATTTTAGAAATATAACTTGCCGAGTCGGAAGTAAATCAATTAAAAAAGAAGATATTTATAATTTTAAAATTAGTATCTAAAACAATAGTATCGTTTAAAAAAAATAAACTGCCACCAAACAGAAAGTCAATGGCGGTTTATTTATTTAATTTGCATAATTAAATTATACTCCCTTGACTGCCGCAAGCAATAACTTCGCTAACAATGCAAATATCATACATCCAAATTCTTTACCGCTTTGGCATGAGTCTGAATGAATTTCTTGCGAGGCTCGACTTCCGAGCCCATCAAAATATCAAAAACCTGATCGGCCTCTGCCGCGTCCTCGACTGTCACTTTTCTCATAAATCGTTTGGACGGATCCATAGTCGTATCCCAAAGCTGCGCGGGGTTCATTTCTCCCAAACCTTTATACCGCTGAATGGAAATTCCCTTGATCACATCTTTCTCGTTTTCTTCCGACGCATCCGATTCTTTTTCTATAACTTCCGCTTTCTCGCTTTTTGCTTTTTTTTCATTTAAAAGATCTTTAATGGTCTTGTCTTTTTCTTCGTCAGAATAAGCATAACGGAAACTCTTTCCGTGGCTGACTCGATAAAGCGGCGGCTGAGCGATAAAAATATTTCCTCCGACGACTAACCCGTTGAAATGCCTGTAAAAAAGAGTTAGGAGCAAAGTCCGAATATGCGCCCCGTCAACATCGGCATCGGTCATAATTACAACTTTTCCATAGCGAAGATTTTTGATATTGAACTGGTCGCCGATTCCGGTGCCCAAAGCGATAATCAAAGACTTAACTTCATTATTAGCGATCATTTTGTCTATTCTGGCGCGCTCGACATTCAAAATTTTTCCTCGCAAGGGCAGAATCGCCTGAAATCTTCTATTGCGGCCTTGTTTTGCCGAACCGCCCGCGGAATCACCCTCAACGATAAAAAGCTCGCTTTTTGCCGCGTCGCGCTCCGAACAATCTGCCAATTTTCCCGGCAAAGCCAATCCTTCCAGCAAACCTTTTCGAATAACTGAATCACGAGCGGCTCTGGCGGCCAATCGCGCTCTGGCAGACAGCAAACCCTTGCCGATAATTTCTTTCGCGTCCTGCGGATGAGTATCGAAAAAATCTTTCAACCCCTCCAAGCACACCGAAGCGACAAAAGATTTAGTTTCCGCATTGCCTAATTTTGCCTTGGTTTGGCCTTCAAATTGAGGATTTTTTAATTTTACCGAAATTACCGCGGTTAATCCTTCTTTTAAATCATCGGATGTTAAATTTTCGTCTTTTTCCTTAAGATAGCTTTGCGTCCTGGCATAATCATTGATAGCGCGCGTTAAAGCGGATCGAAAGCCCGCCAAGTGAGTTCCGCCGTCAACGGTATAGATAGTATTGGCAAAAGTATAAATATTTTCATTAAAGTGCTCGTTATATTGCAAAGCTATTTCTACCGATGTATCGTCGATGTTTTTTTCATAATAAAAAATATTCGGATGAATAATTTTTTTTCCGCTATTTAAAAATCTTACGTAAGTGCGCACCCCGCCTTCAAAATAAAAAGAATACGCCACGGAGGGATCTGCATCTCTCCTGTCAAAAATACTAATCCTCACTCCTTTGGTCAAATACGCCTGCTGGCGAAGATGCGCCAAAACTTTATTGTAATCAAATTTTATTTCCGGAAAAATTTCCGGGTCCGGATCAAAAATTACCGTTGTTCCAGTTTCGTCTTTTTCTGTTTTGCCCACCGCTTTGACGCTGAACAATGGTTTTCCTTTTTTATATTCCTGGGCGTAAATCTTGCCGTCGCGCTTCACTTCCACTCGCATCCAAACGCTTAACGCGTTTACCACGGAAACGCCGACTCCATGCAAACCTCCGGAAACTTTATATCCTTCTCCTCCGAATTTTCCGCCCGCGTGAAGCATAGTCATAACAGTTTCCAATGCTGATTTTTTGGTCTGAAAATGCTTATCCACGGGAATGCCGCGCCCGTCATCTATAACTTTTACCCGATTTCCCGGCAATATCTCAATAATGATATTTTTTGCGTATCCAGCCATAGCCTCATCGATAGAATTATCAACCACTTCCCAAATCAAATGGTGCAGCCCTTCCAAGCTGGTGCCTCCGATATACATGCCGGGGCGCTTGCGGACGGGATCCAATCCTTCCAAAACTTGAATTTGTTTAGCGTTATATTCGCTGGGTATTTTTTTCTTTTTTGTTTCTTCGGCCATAAGTTTATAAATAATTCTAAATTTTCAATTTTAAATTTTAAATCAATGTTAAATAATTAAATTTTAAATTTATCATTTAGAAATTTAGACTTCATTTAAAATTTAGTATTTATAATTTAAAATTAGAATTACCGTTTCTTTAGATTAAATACTTAAAATGAACATAACTTTTTATTTTTCAATTATCCATTCTTTGCATACTTGTAGTCTTCATAATTCCCAAGATATTTCTTAACTTCATTATTCCCGACTTCCCAAATAATATTGCATACTTTATTCAGCACATGCCTATCGTGAGAAACAATAATTATCGGGCCCTTAAAACTTTTCAAAACTTCCGCTACCGCGTCTTTGCCGGCCAAATCCAAATGATTAGTCGGTTCATCGAGCAAAAGAATATTGGAATTATTAAGAATCAATTCGGCAATCGCCACTCTCGCGCGCTCGCCCCCGCTCAAAGCCCTAATCAGCTTAAAAGCATCTTCCCCGGAAAAAAGCAATGAACCAAGAATACTCCGTATTACGCCATCGGCGGCTTCAGTTTTCGACCGCACTTCATCCAAAATATTCTTATCAGGATCGAGCTCTTCGTGCGCCTGAGCGTAGTAGCCAATTTTCATATTTCCAAAAAACTTTATTTTTCCTTCCAAAGCTTTTTCTTTATAAACAAGCGTTTTCAGAAGCGTCGACTTTCCCGCGCCGTTCGGCCCGATTATGCCTATTTTATCATTCTTCTCAACTTCCCAAACTCCCTCCATTGTCAAAAGAGGCAAATCTTTTGCGCCAACCATTAAGTCTTCAATTTCCAAAACTTTTGCCGGCAATCCTTCCGAATCTTTGAGTTTAATCTTAATTTTTTTCTTCGATGTTTCGGGATCTTCTATCTTGTCCAGCTTATCAATCAGTTTTATCCTGCTTTGGACCGCTTTTGCTTTAGTGGCTTTGAATCTAAACCTCTCGATAAATTCTTCCTGAGCCGCTAAATATTTTTCCTGCCTTTTGAAAGCTTCTTCTTGTTTCTTGGCATTTTCCGCTTTTTGAATCAGATATTCCGAATAATTGCAAAAATATTTTTCAATTCCGGTTTTATTAAGCTCGTAGGTCTTATCGCATATTTTGTCTAAAAACTGATGATCGTGAGAGACAATTATAATCGCCATCTGCCATTCGGCCAAAAAACTCTCCAGCCATTCGATCGTTTCAAGATCAAGATGATTAGTCGGTTCGTCCAAAATCAAAATATTCGGCCGGCATAAAATAATTTTTGCCAATGCCAAGCGAGTGCGCTCTCCGCCGCTCAAAGATTTAACTTTTCTTTTCCAATCTTTTTCGGGAAAGTTGAATTTTTTAAGAGTTTCTTCCGCTTGCCTTTCATATTTATAGCCCTTGCTTGACTCATACAAATGAGATATCGCGCCATACTCAGAAACCTTAATTTTCAAATCTTTTCTCTTCGTATCGGCAATCAACATTTCGTATTCTTTCTTTTTGTTAATAAGATCAAAAATCTTGCTATCGGCTGTTTTCGCTTCTTTTAATATTTCATTTTCCAAAGAATCCCAATGCGTTTCTTGCGGCAAATAGCCAAAACGAATGTCGCGATACCTGGCAACTGTCCCGCTATCCGGCTCAATTAATCCGATAATTATCTTAAGCAAGGTGCTTTTTCCCGCGCCATTCGGACCAATTATCGCAATCCGATCCCCGCTATTGACCGCCATCTCCACATCGGAAAAAACCTCCTGCCCCGAAAATTTCATCGAAACATCGTTCAAGATTACCAACGGCTCATCAATATATTCATAATTAACTTCAATATCGCTTTTAAACATAAATAAAATTTTAACCAATTAAACAAGCAATCTTTTTGTCATTGCGAGACCGTCAGCAGATGGGCGAAGCAATCTCTAGAATAGTTAAAAATTCAAAGTGCAAAGTGCAAAGTTGCAGTTAAAAGTTTAAAGTTTTTGAAATATTATAACTTTTAGCTTTGAATTCGACTTTTAACTTTTCACTTTGAACTTTGAACTTGAGTACGGGATTGCTTCGTCGCTTCGGCTCCTCGCAATGAC
>JAHILZ010000045.1 GCA_018896765.1 Patescibacteria group bacterium
AAACTCCAATGGCCAATGACCAATAAAATCCCAAACAAATTTTTTAAGTCTAAAGTCTAAATTTAAAATTTTAAATCAATTTTAAATTTTAAATGAATAAAACAAAAACAATTTAAAATTCAGTCATTTAGGATTTCATTTAAAATTTAAAACTTAAAATTTAGCCTTATACAATAAGTTTAGATGTTAGGGTTTAGGGTTTGGTTGGGCATTGGGGTTTGAACATTGGGATTTGTGTTTCAGGATTTTGATATTTGTCATTATTATTAATAAATATTTGTCTGATTAATTTCATAATAATATACAATGCTTATTATAACCATAATCATATTTTTATTAGTTCTCGGCGTTCTTGTTTTTGTCCATGAGCTTGGCCATTTTATTATGGCAAAAAGAGCCGGGGCGAAGGTGGAAGAGTTCGGCTTTGGCTTTCCGCCAAGAATTTTTGGCGTTAAAAAAGGAGAAACGGTATATTCAATAAATCTGATTCCTATCGGAGGTTTTGTGAATATAGTCGGCGAGAATGGCGAAGGCAAAGATGACCAAAGGAGTTTTTCTTCAAAAACCGTTTGGCAGAGGTTTCAGATATTAATCGCGGGAGTAACAGCCAATATTCTTTTGGCGATTATTCTTTTCAGCATGGTTTCCTATATCGGTTTTCCTTATCTTTATGACGAAGAATCAGCTAAAGGCGTTAGCGGCCTGAAAATAGCGATTATGGAAGTGGCGCCGAATTCACCGGCCCAAGCCGCGGGTATTAATGCCGGCGATGTAATATTATCGCTGAAAACCGAAGGCGGCGATGAATCGATGGAAATTAAAAACATCGGGGATGTAAAAGGTTTTATCGGCGGCAATCACGGCAAGATTATAATCTTTAATATAAAACGCGGCGATAAGATTTTGGATTTAAAAGCGGAAGCGCGCGCGAATGTTTCGGAAAAAGAAGGCGCTACCGGCATTTCACTCGGCGCGATGAGCGAGCCCGTATCTTCCGGTTTGCTTGAGTCTGTTCGGCAAGGAATCATAAAAACATGGGATGTCAGCGCTTTTATAATTATTACATTATCCGGTCTTCTTAAAGAATTATTTACGACAGGCGGAACTACCGAGCAGTTATCCGGTCCCGTGGGAATAGCTATTATGGTCGGGCAGGCGACGGAACTTGGGCTTTCTTATGTTTTGCAATTTATGGGGCTTCTATCGATAAATCTTGCTATTATTAACGCTTTGCCTTTTCCGGCTCTTGACGGCGGAAGAATATTATTTCTCCTGATAGAAAAAATCAAGGGTAGCAGGGTTAGCGCTGAGACGGAAGGAAAATTTCATTTCGCGGGAATGGCGCTTTTGCTTTTATTGATGGCCTTGGTGACTTATAAAGATTTTGGAACATATCATATTTGGCAAAAAATCACGAGTTTTTTGTAAAATTAAAGTTTAATTGATTTTGATAACCTGAATTTTACTAGAATTAATATGAAAAATGAAATAAAAAAAATTGAAAATGATTTGGAATTTATAAAAAATATCTACATAAAACTTTTAACAATATTACCGAGTTTTAATATCACTGATAGTAAAATTCTACCCTATGGATTAAAGGCGCACACCAGATCGGTAAGTTGGTTAGTTGAGCAAGTTATTACTCAGCAAACAAAATATAATGCTAAAAAGCTCGGTGTTAATGATGTTAATTTTGATTTTCCCGATACTTCCTTGCATGATTGCGAAATAATTGTTGACGGGAAAAGTTATTTTGTTAATGTAAAAATTCATAATATAACTGGAAAGGAAAATAAAAACGATATTTCTGCGGTAGAAAAGCTTTATTTTCAATATAGCGTTAATAAAAATTACACGCTAATCTATGCTTGTTTTGGGATTAAATTTGAAAATATAAAAATAAGTTTTGTTAAAGATTATTTAGAAATTTTTTCACCGCAATTTTTGCCAATTTATGTGAACCCGAGAAATGACAAAATTCAAGCCACATATAAACATGATAAAATTTATAGAACGAGAGAAAAATTTTTAAAAACACTTAAGGAAAAGTCAAAAAGCATTATTTTAAAATAAATATACTATGAATAAAATTTTTAATGAAGATGTTTTATTGGGAATAGATAAAATAGAAGATGATTCTATTGATTTAATATTGACCGACCCTCCGTATTGCCTAGGGAAAGATTATGGCAATGATTCCGATCAAAAATCTTCAGAGGAATATTTAAAATGGACATATCGATGGATTGACGCGGTGTTGCCAAAATTAAAAAAAAACGGCAGTTTTTATATTTTTTTAAGCTGGCAATATTCGCCGGAAATTTTTGTTTATTTAAAAAATAAGCTGAGAATGGTTAATGAAATTATTTGGGATAGGCGAGTTCCAAGCATGGGCGGTTCTACGAGAAAATTTTCTTCCGTTCATGATAATATAGGTTTTTTTGTTAAAAGCAATAATTATTATTTTGATATAGACAGTATAAGAATTCCTTATGATGAAGAAACCAAGAAAGCCAGAACAAGATCGATTTTTGTCGGTAAAAAATGGTTGGAAATTGGTTATAATCCAAAGGATTTATGGAGTACTTCAAGAATACATGCCCAAGCGCCCGAAAGAGAAAATCATCCCACGCAGAAACCATTGGAAATAATTGAACGAATGGTAAAAGCAAGTTGTCCAAAAAATGGAATGGTTTTTGATCCATTTATGGGAACAGGAACAACCGCTATTGCTTGTTTAGCAAATGATAAGCAATATGTCGGATTTGAAATAAATAAAGATTATCATAAAATAATAATGGATAGAATTAAAAAATATAATAATTGTCCTACATTATTTCAACAACAATCTCAAAAACAAAGTAATTTGACTCAGGATATTCAATCACAACCCTGTATGGTTTTTTATAAAAGGACAAATCCTAATTAATTAAAATAATCATTATGACTAAAACAACGCCACGACGGATGATTACTCAACCATATGATTTTTCCGTTCAAGATCTTGTCGATAAAATTAATGCTAAAGATATTGATCTTAAGCCTGATTATCAGAGAAACTATGTTTGGGCAACAAATGACGACAAAGAGAATAAACGATCTAGATTAATAGAATCTCTTTTATTAAATATTCCTATTCCGGTAATTTATTTCGCAGAGCAAGAGGAAACGCTAAAATATGAAGTTATTGATGGTCAGCAACGTTTGAAGACATTCGACGATTTTTTAAATGATAAATTTGCATTAAAAGATTTAGAGATTAGAAGTGACGTAAACGGAAAAAAATATTCAGAATTAGAGCAGAAAGACAAGGATGAAATTAGAAAAAGATCTGTCCGAGCTATTGTAATTCTTAATGAGTCTGACGAAGAGGTGAAATTTGAAGTTTTTGAAAGGTTGAACTTAGGTAGCGTGCAATTAACCCCGCAAGAAATTAGAAACAATACATTAAGAGGAAATTTTAATGATTTATTGAAAGAATTAGCTAAAAATAAACTATTTAGAAAAATGCTCAATCTTCGTTTAAAAAAAGACCAAGATAATATGGCCTATGAAGAGATGATTCTTCGTTTTTTTACTTATTATAAAAAAGGACTTAAGCGAGTAGAAAACCTTTCATATTTTTTAACGGAATTCATGAAAGAAAATAAAAATATGGAATCTATTGGAATTGATAATTTAAGAAACTTATTTGAAGCAACAATAAAAAAAATAGACCAATTTTTGGGGAAGAATGCATTTTCAGTGTACCAAAAAAATACCGACAAATGGTATCCAACTTCCAATAGAGCACTTTATGACACGGAAATGCTAGCGTTTGCGTCTGTACAAGAAAGTGAAATTAAAGTTACTCCTAAAAAATTTGAGGAAGAATTAAAAAAGCTTATGGAAGATAATGAATTTAAAAAATCATTAAATGAACAAGCTGGTGGGAAAAAAATTGCCATGCGAGTAGAAAGCGTTAAAAGAATTTTAACTCAATCAAATGTTGACATCTCGGCTTAAAAACATTCAAAAAATTTTGAAAGATTTTACAGGAAAAAATGGTGAACCTAAAAACGACAAAGAGCTCTATGTCTTAAAATCAATGTGGGTAATGATGTGTGCGGAGTTTGAAGGAAGCTTAAAGGATTTAGTTGAAAACTATATCGATTTCGTAAAAAGAAAAAAGAATATTAAAGATATGCATGTTTGTTTTTTATTACAAAATTTTTATGGAAATAAGGAAGAAAAAAATGTGTTTACTAAAAGGGAGATAATGAGTCTTTTTAAAAGAAAGAAGTCGGGAATAAGCAATTTAAATTTTACTAAAAACAAAAAATCAACACATAAATCATTTTCGGTTGAATATCTCTTTAACTCTCTAGGAATTTTTTTCAAAGATAAAGAAATTACGGATCTTAAATTATTAGATGGTATCGCGTCAACCCGAGATTCAATTTCGCATGGTGATTATCAAATTTCAATTACACGAAAACAATTAGAAAATAACATTCCAATAATTATAAATATTTATAAGATGTTAAAAGGAAAACTAAAAATAAATTTTGTTTTTAATAAAATAAGCTGATATAAGTAATTACTAGAAAAATGTGAGTTTATTATTTTAACAAGTTTAACGTCTGTTTATGCGGCAATCGCGATTATTCACAAAAACAACCAAGAATATTTCGGCGGAGGAAAAAAGCCTGAACGCGCAGCTTTTGACGCGCGGGGGTTTTGTTGATAAACTGGCGGCCGGAATTTATACGCATTTGCCATTGGGTTTGCGCGTAATAAATAAAATTGGAAATATTATCCGTGAGGAAATGAACGCGCTTGGCGCTCAGGAGATTTTGATGCCGGCGCTTCAGCCAAAAGCCAATTGGCAGGTAACCGGGCGCTGGGATGAACTTGATGTTTTATTTAAGCTTAAAGGTGATGATAGCAAAGAATACGCGCTCGGCGCCACGCACGAAGAAGTAGTTGTGCCTTTGCTTGGGAAATTTATTTTTTCCTATAAAGACTTGCCAATATCAGTTTATCAAATTCAGACTAAGTTTCGCAATGAAAAGCGGGCAAAGAGCGGGATTTTGCGCGGCCGGCAGTTTTTAATGAAAGATTTGTATTCATTTCACGCGGACGAAAAAGATTTAGGCGAATTTTATGAAAAAATAAAAGAGTCGTATTGGAAGATTTTTGAGAGAGTCGGGATAAAAGAAAAAACTTATTTGACTTTGGCTAGCGGCGGAACTTTCTCTAAATATTCGCATGAGTTTCAGACTGTTACGGATGCGGGGGAAGATACTATTTATATCTGCAAAAAATGCCATTTATCGATCAATAAAGAAATATTGGCCGATATAAATCCGGTTTGTCCGGAATGCCAAAGCGAAGAATTTGATGTCAAAAAGGCGATTGAAGTTGGAAATATTTTTAAGTTGAACACAAGATTTAGCGGCCCTTTTAATTTAAGATTTAAAGATGCGGATGGAAAAGAAAAAATTATTTTTATGGGATGCTTTGGCATTGGGCTGGATCGTTTAATGGGAACAGTGGTTGAAATATGCAATGATGAGAATGGCATTGTTTGGCCGGCAAACATTGCGCCGTTTCAAGCGCATTTAATCTTGCTTAAACCGGATGATAAAGAATCCGCGAAAGAAGCGGAGAATATTTATGATGCTTTACAAAAAGCCGATATTGAAGTATTATTCGATGACCGAAATTTATCGGCCGGAATTAAGCTTAAAGACGGCGACTTGATCGGAATTCCGGTAAGATTAGTGGTAAGCGGCAGAAATAAGGGTAAGATTGAGGTAAAAGAAAGAGCTAAGGAAGAGGTTAGGTTATTGAATTTAAATGAAATAATTGAGTTGATAAAAGGCTTATAATGGCGAGTGAATTCGAATCGTAGATTAAAATGATAAAATTTTTGTTAATGCCAAATGTCAAAATCCTGAAACACAAATCCCAATGCCCAAACCCCAATACCCAACCAAACCATAAGCCCTAACATCTAAACTTATTATATAAGGCTAAATTTTAAGTTTTAAATTTTAAATGAAATCCTAAATGACTGAATTTTAAATTGTTTTTGTTTTATTCATTTAAAATTTAAAATTGATTTAAAATTTTAAATTTAGACTTT
>JAHILZ010000046.1 GCA_018896765.1 Patescibacteria group bacterium
ATATTGCGCTTGGTGGTAATCCTGAACTTGGCAATCGTTAAAAAATGTTTCTAAAGAAGGGATGTTTTCGTTGTGGCTGGTAATTAAAGTGTCGCCGACGACAATTAAGTCCAATTCAACGGGCTCGGTTTGGCGGGTTTCGGGGTCATAAACAGGGAAATAAAGGACAAGAAAAAGTTGTTCTGGATATTCTTCTATTTTAGGACGACGGAGATTAGGCAGAAACTGTTGGACGATAAAGGGATGGAGATTGAATTTTTCCTTAAGTTCGTCCAGATCTTTTTGTTTTGGATTTTGGATGTCAATCCAATTAATATTGTTGGCTGTTATTTTTTTCATAGTTTTGTTTAATTATTTATTATTAACTATTTTCATCTTACCATATTTTTGTTTTTTTGTTAAACATAAGAGAGGTCTGTCAATTTGAGGCCTGGCCTTTCCATCAGTTTGTTTCTAAATAATAAGCAATCACGAGAATGTCGTCTTGAAAGGCCAGGCCTCAAATTGGCAGACCTCAAACACTTGACAAATTATTGTGATGTGCTATATTGGGGGCAGATGGAAAATAGTTCTTTGTAAAATTTAAAACAAAAAAAGGAGGGAGAGATGGAAAATATTATTAAAGATTTAGCGCAAAGGACTAATAACGAAGCGGAGAAAAAATTTGGAACCACCTGTGGGTGGGCAGAGGCGTTAAAGGTCCATATAGTTGTCGGCAGAAAAATTCTGCCAATCGCTATGTACCAAAATAGGGACCACGGGGTAGATCCTGCTGTGGTAAGGTTGGATTTTTACGAGATAACAAAAGGAAAAGTGTGTCTGGTAAAAAAAATAGAGATAGGTGAACATTATAAAAGGCCAGCAGGGAGGTCTTATTTTGTAAGACCGACAATATATGCGTGTGGTCCCAACATAGGAGTAAAGGTGGTATGGAACAAGCTTACCGGTTTTTATCCATATTATGGTCATCAATACGAATACAAGACCCTGTATGATTGCGATATGGTTTTTACCATCACATAATAGATTTTCAAAGTTTTAAACAAAAGGACGGACTAAAATAGTTCGTCCTTTTGTAATTTGCGGGATTTAAAAACAACCGTGTGATAGGTTGTTTTTTTGTTTTTTCGCGATGGTTTCTTATTGATATGCCTGCCCTCTAATTTTGATTTGTTCAATAAAAATGGTTTTTTGATTGATATAGAAAGAAATCCTGTATTTTCCTACGCGAAATCGGTGGGTGGTTGGAGGTAGATTAGTTAAGGATTTGGCTCTAACCAAAGGATTAGAAAGTTTAGCGTTGCTGATTAGTTTTTTTAGAATTCGCTGTTGGATAAGGCGGGGGAACTTTTTAAGTTCTCTTTGGCTTTGAGGTGAAAATTTAATTTCAAACATAAAAAAACTACAATCCGAGATCGGCTTGTATTTTTGAAAAAGGAACCCATCCTTTTTTCTTTGCTTCGTCAATGGAATTCTTTAGAGACGCGACAAAATCTTGATTTAATGGCAATTTTGATTCAATTTCATCAATGAGCCAGCCAGCGGGATTAACCGATTTAGAAGCATATTCTTTGTCAGAAAGTTTATCTATTAATTTTTCATCTATTTCTGAAAGCACATCCAAAAAAGCGTTAGTGTCAAAAATAAAAATTCTTGGCGCGCCTTGTTTGTCTAACACCACTCCGGCTCGCGAATTTTTTTCTAATTTGAAGACCGATTTTGACGCCAGTTTTTCCCACGGCACAAGTTTAGCGTTTTTAATTTTTGTTGGTAAAAGTTTTTTAACCATTATTATAATAATAGCAATCTAACGAATAGTGTCAACCCCCACTCAGTCTCCGTTTCGCTATTCTTGATATTTTTTTGCCAAAGTGATAAGATTGTGATAAGATAATTTGTGATGATTAAAAAAGACGAAGCAGTTTATATTAACGAAGAAGAATCAGAAGATTCTGGAGAGAAATTAAAGAAGCTTAAGAAAAAGCTCAAAGAATGTCAGAAGGAGAAGGAGGGGTATTTAAACCAGGCGCAAAGGGCTGGGGCTGATTTGATTAATTATCGGAGGCGACAGGAGGGGGCTTTGGAGGAGATTGTGAAGCGGGCAAGCGACGGTCTGATTCGGGAGTTGCTTCCTGTTTTGGATAGTTTAGAAATGGGCGCGCGGGAGAATGAA
>JAHILZ010000047.1 GCA_018896765.1 Patescibacteria group bacterium
AGATTTAACAGTTGAAAGAACGGCGGGTGTAGCGAAAGACTCAATCAAAGCGGCAAAAAATAGCAATGGGATAATAGCGAAAATAAAAAATTTTATTATTAACTTAAACTCGCTTGCTAGTGTTTTTTCTTCATAAATTATTCGCCGATAAATCGATCGCCAAAGCCAAACCCCGCTTGCGGCGGAAAAAATAAGCGCGGGAATTTCAAAAATTCCATGCGGCGCGAGGCCAGACAGAAGCGCGATCGCGCCGAACTCGCGTAAAAAAATAAAAGAAACAATTCCCAAAATCAAGCCGTTTATAAAAATTATTAAAATAGGAATAATTCCGAAAATTATTCCGGATAGAACGGCAATAATCGCCGTAGCCAGATTTTTCAGGAAAATAAATTCAAATAATTTCAAAGACGGCAGTTTTAGCGCCGGCTCGAGCATATCTTTCAGATTTTCAATGAATATTTTTTCTACTTTCTCGGGATTATTTTCCGCTAAAGCATATCCCGCGATAATTGAAATAAAAAATAAAACCGAGAGGGCAATATTAATATTTTTTATTTTATCCAAATAATTTTTTATGAAATTGGGCGGCATAAAATACGTTTAGCCAAATTTAAACAAAAGCTGGCATTTATTTTGTATATTTTTTATCGCAAATCCAGCTCATTCACTTTTTCCCAATCTAATTCATTCAATACCGTAATTTTATCTTCGCCGATAATATACAAGTAATCGTTCAGATAGATCGCGCGCTTGACTGAATTCTGGCTGATGGCTTTTTGCAAAGTCAATTTATAGTTATTTGTAGTTTCGTTTTTATCACAGTTTCCCAAGTCTTTACATTGTGGGAAGCGCAATTCTTTATACAAAAATACATACCCGCCTTTACTGCCCGGCAAAAAGAAAATTTTGTGCTTTGCATCCAGTAAGAATGCATGATAATTATTCGATACTTCGGTCCAATATTCATCCAGCATATATTTATCAAGCTCTAGCGGATTATTTTTGTCAGAAACATCAAACAGCGAAATTTTTACCTTGCTCCCTTCCATGCCAATTCCCAGAATATGCGTCGCATCCAGAGGGTGCAAATAAGACGAATATCCTGGAATTTTCAGCTCCCCTGTCATTTTCGGGTTCGCGGGGTTCGCTAAATCCAGTATATAAAAGGGATCTGTCTGTCGGAATGTAACGACATATCCTTTGTCCTCAATAAACCGCACGGAATAAATTTGCTCGGTTTTGCCCAAATCTCTTACCGAACCGATTTCATCAAGATTTTTGTCCAATATAGTAACATCGCTAACGCTTTCACCCGAACCAATGCCGATAAAAATTCCCCATCTTGAGCCGATTGTCGAGGCCACTCGCAAATTGCCTTGATATTCGTCCATGGCAAAATTATTCAGCAAATGCCCGGGAACCGCGCCGATGGAAGCAATTTCGAATTTAGCCAAATCAATTTTTACGATTCCTGTTTTTTCCAAATCCCTGCTATGCTTTTTATAGTAATCGTTCATTCGATTTGTCATTTCATTTTCTATTTTCATCCTTTCATCCTTGCCAAGCGAATTAGTATATTTTTCCAATAACTGCGTTATTTCTTGAAGTTTAGAACTTTCAGAAATATCGTATGTTTCAAGCTGGGCGACTTTTTGCGAAAGCCATGATGGAAAAACATCGTCATTTTCATTTACAAATCCGCTGAAAAACTTGGCAATGCTTTCGTTATAAATGTAGGTTGCGTAAATCGCATTTTCAGACATATAAATTATCGAGGTGCCGGAAGAGCCGACAAATGAAACTGTATTTTCAATTTTGCCCGTGTTTGGATCCAGTGTCATGGCGACAAAAGTTGAATCAATCGGCACCGGCGCGATTGGATGATAAATGTCCGCGCATCTGATATTTAACTCAACGCCGTCAACCAATAAAGGCATGAACGGGCATGGCCGCGGCGTGTTTATGTTATTTTTGGTGATTAGATAAATTTTTCCATCGTGAAGGCGCGACGCAACCACCGAAGCGCTGGAATCCAATTTTATATTCCATTTCTTCTCTGGAGATTTTGGATTGGAAACATCGTAGCCGGTTATTTCTTGGATTGCGCCATAATAATTATTATTGGGAAAAACTATTAAATTATTTTTATCCAAAAGCAAATCGCCCTGCTTGTCAATCTTTCCGTCCAGCGCCAAATCCGCCGGCGGAAAAGCTTTGATAATTTTTGTTTCCGCTTGAGGCGCGGGATAAGGCAGCATACTCATTTTTTGATCTTCAAGAGAAACGCCGCTCCCGGCATTGCCGCGCATTATAGAATAAAAACGCTGAGCGCCTGAAAAATAAATTTCTTTTCCATCGGTTTTTACGATATCCGGCTCATCAATTCCGATGACTTGAACATTGGTTTCGGAAATTCTTTCCGGCGCGCTTCCGCCTCCTATGCCATCAGCTAAACCTTTCGCCGTCATGCTCAGTTCCATTGGCAAAGCTTCGACTAACGACTGCCTGCCAAAAGTCGCGCCATAGCCGGCGTCTAATTTAGACGCGGTTTCCAAATAATTTTTAAAATCCTGCTCCGATGAAAACTTTTTAAGATCGTTGATATTTTTGACAACTGGCTTAGTCGGAATGCCGGGTATAATTGGAGAATAAGGAGCAATGCGATTAATTTCCGCAATTAAATTAGCAACGGCAAATAGCGCCGTTATGAAAAAAATTGATAAAAGTATCTTTACTTCAAAATTAAACTTATCTTTTTTGCTATTTTTTTGCTCATTGTCGTTTTTTATGTCCATATTTTTTAAATTAAATTATTATAAATTAAATTATTATAACACATCTGTCATTGCGAGCCCTGTACTCGGGACGCGGCAATCTCATTCTTAAGTTAAAAGTTCAAAGTGAAAAGTTAAAAGTCGAATTTAAAATTAAAAGTTTGTAAAGATTCAGTAACTTTAAACTTTTAGCTTTACCCTGTTAAATTTGTCTTGCAAC
>JAHILZ010000048.1 GCA_018896765.1 Patescibacteria group bacterium
AAATGAAATCCTAAATGACTGAATTTTAAATTGTTTTTGTTTTATTCATTTAAAATTTAAAATTGATTTAAAATTTTAAATTTAGACTTTAGACTTAAAAAATTTGTTTGGGATTTTATTGGTCATTGGCCATTGGAGTTTGGGGTTTAATTAAATTATTTGATTTGACATTTGTAATTTGAGCTTTGGAATTAAAATTTATTTTCCATTTTGATTTTTTAATTTTAAATTTGTTATCATGTTTAAAGATTTTTTTAAAATTTTTTCGCGAGATATCGGCATAGATTTAGGCACCGCCAATACTTTGGTTTATGTTCGAGGCAAAGGGATAGTTCTGAACGAGCCGTCGGTTGTCGCGATAAATAAAAAAACCAATCAGGTGTTAGCCGTGGGGAGTGAAGCGAAAACAATGGTCGGGAGAACGCCCGGATACATTACCGCCATCAGGCCTCTTAAAGATGGCGTGATTTCCGATTTTGAAGTTACCGAGCAAATGATAAAATATTTTATCGATAAGGCGTCGGAAAAATTTTTTTCTTTTATCTCGCGCCCTACGGTTGTGATTGGAATTCCTTGCGGAGTGACTCAGGTTGAAAAAAAAGCGGTGCGAGACGCGGTGCTTTCGGCAGGCGCTAAAGAAGTTTTTTTGGTTGAGGAGCCGATGGCTTCAGCGATTGGGGTCAAACTTCCCGTTCAAGAGGCAATTGGAAATATGGTCGTTGATATGGGGGGCGGAACTACCGAGATCGCGGTTATTTCTCTTGGCGGCATCGTGACTTCCCGGAGCTTAAGAGTGGCGGGGGACGAGATGAATGAAGACATTATTCAATACGCGCGGGATGAATTCAATCTTTTGGTCGGCGAGAAAACCGCGGAAGAGATTAAAATTTTATCCGGTTCCGCTTGGCCGCTTGAGGAAACTATCGAAGTTCCGATTAGAGGGCGCGATTTAGTCACTGGATTGCCAAAAGAAGTCATAGTGAGCGATGAGCAGATTAGAAAAGCAATTCATCGTTCCGTGAGAACAATCGTTTCAAATATTAAAAGCGCGATTGAAGAAACTCCTCCGGAATTGGTAGCGGATATTATGAGCCAAGGCATTATTCTGGTCGGGGGCGGAAGCTTGCTAAGAGGCATTGATAAATTAGTTAGCCAAGAAACTCAGATGCCGGTGCGTATTGCCGATGATCCTCTTAGCGCGGTTGTGAGAGGAACGGGCGTTATTATTGAAAATATCGACGCTTTGCGGGAGGTTCTAGTTTCAATTGAAGACGAAAAAGTGCCAACATAGAATTAAGCCGTTGTTTTAACAGTTTTTGAAAAATGAGGCCTGTTAAACGCAAAATTAAATTTTTTGTTGCGATTATTTTTATCGCGGCAATCATTTTTTTAAACAATAAAAATTACTTGGAGCCTTTTAAAAATAAATTCTCCTATTTTTTTTATTATCCCGAGATTATTATTTCAAAAATAACTTTTTCCGCGAGAGATTCTTTGCGATTAATTTTTGAAATAAGGAAAGCTTACGATGATAAAATTTTTTTGATTGATGAAAATAATAAGCTGCGCAAGCAGATTTCTGACCTGAAGGAGGCGGATAATGAAAATAAAATATTGAGAAATATTCTCAATCTTCCTTTAGCCAAGGAACATTCTTTTATTGACGGTACGGTTATCGGAAAAGATCCTTATAATTTCTCGGATTATCTGTTGATCAATCGGGGCAGTGAAGCGGGGATTGGCAAAGAGATGGCGGTAGTCGATCAAAGCGGTTTTTATATCGGCAGGATAATCAACGTTTTGTCAAATACCGCGGGGGTTCTTTTGGTTACGGATAATCGAAGCGCCATAAGCGCGATTGATCAAAATACCAGAGTGCGAGGTTTGGTAAAAAATGATCGAAATATCGGATTGTATTTTGATATGGTTTTGCAAGACGCCGAAGTTCGCGTAGATGACATAATAGTTTCTTTGCCGATTGGCGCGAGCGCCGCCGTTCAGCCGATAGCAAAGGTTATTTCGATTGAGAAATATCCAAATAAGACATTTCAGAAAATCAAGCTTTCCCCTTTAGCCGATATGAAAAAAATAGAAAAAGTTTTTATTTTATTAGATTGATTTTAAATGAAGATTGCGCATGCCGTTTTAATTTTAATTTTAAGCATAGTCATTCAAGCAAGCCCTGTGCGGTTATTTGATTTGTTTTCATTCGCGCCCAACTTATCGCTTGTCGCATTATTTTTGTTATGTTATTTTTTATCGTTTGAAAAATTATTAATCTTGGCGATAATCGCGGGGATAGCGATTGATCTTTTAAGTTCAGTAAGTTTCGGATCGACTTCTTTGGCCGCTATGGGCGCGTGTTCGTTAAGTTTTTACTTAAGGAAAAATGTCTTAAAAGGAGGAAGAATTGCCGATTTTTTCTTGAATAGCTTAATCACCTTTTTTGTATTTTACTTTTTATTAGGGCAAGCGGATATTTTTTTGAAATCTTCAACGGACTACGCGGCAATTTTTAATTTAATAAACATTAATTTAGCGGGCGAGATATTATTTAATTTAGCGCTAAGCGCCGCCGCGTACTATCTCGCGGGATATTATAAAAGCGGCAAAATATATGGGTTTACTCGGAACATCAAAATATCGCCTTAAGAAAAAAGCTTCAAACGATTTGGAATTTGAAGAGGCTGCTTCTTTTATTCATGATGGCGGCGAAAAAATATTAAACAGCAATGACGAGGTTTCTCGTTATTCAAAACTTGCAATATTTATTATTATTGCTCTGATCGGAGTATTGGGTTTGCAAACTTTCAGGCTTCAGATTATTAACGCGGATGAGTTTGCCGCTTTGGCCGAAAATAATCGCTTGAAAGAAATTACTTTTCGCGCCGATCGGGGGATTATTTACGATAAAAATAAAAACATCTTAGTCGGGAATAAGGCGATTTTTGATTTAGTGGCAATTCCCAAAGAAGTTACTCGCGATGCGGATGAATTAAGGCAAGTCGTGGATAATATCGTGAAAATCACCAACAGAGATTTTTCCGAGATCAGCGGCAGTTTAGAAAAAATTGATCGCGCGTCATATAAAGCGGAGCTTGTTTTGGATAATCTCGATATTTCCAGCGCGATTGCGATTGAATCGTCGCGAGAAAAAATGCCAGGATTTGAAATAAAAAATAATGCTATTCGCGAGTATTCCGACGGGAAATATTTTTCAAATATTATCGGCTACACGGGGCGCGTCAATCAAAAAGACCTGAATTCGGATGCTTTTTACGAAACGGCTGATTTTATTGGAAAAGAAGGGCTTGAAGCGTATTATGAAAAATATTTGCGCGGCGAGAAAGGAAGAGAAAGCTTGGTAATTGACGCAGTCGGGCGAATTGTTTCCGCTTCAAATAAGCTTGAAACTAAAACCGGAGGAAATTTAGTTCTTTCTTTGGACGGAAATCTGCAAAAAAAACTTCAGGATCTTTTGGAAGAAATGGCGAAAAAAATTAAAATTAAAGAAAAAAATAACGGCGTCGCCGCGGCAGTCGCTATGGATCCGCGAAATGGAAAAATTTTGGCGATAGTAAGCTTGCCCGCGTATGATAATAATATTTTTACGGATCCCGCGAATAAAAATAAAATAAACGCTATTTTTCAGGACCCCCTCAGCCCGATGCTTAATCGCCCGATATCCGGCACTTATCCGCCAGGATCTACGATTAAACCCGTAATGAGCGTTGCCGCGCTTTCCGAAAATATAATTAATAAAAATACAATTATTGAAGATCGCGGCGTAATTAGCGCGTATAATACAAATTATTTTGGCTGGAATCGCGCCGGCTTGGGGCCGATGAATGTTGTTTCCGCATTGGCTCAATCCTCGGATATTTTCTTTTATACGGTTGGCGGAGGATATGGAAATTTCAAAGGGCTCGGAGTGGATAAAATCGCGGAATATTTCAGAAAATTTAATTTAGGGGAAAGACTCGGTATTGATTTACTGGGAGAATCCAGCGGGCTTGTGCCGACTAAAGAATGGAAAATGGCTAATGTAGGCGAAATATGGACTATTGGAAATACTTATCATCTTTCTATCGGGCAAGGATATCTTTTGACTACGCCGCTGCAGGTTGCTTCTTGGACTTCGGTGATGGCAAACGGAGGCGCGATTTTTCAGCCATATTTAGTTGAAAAAGTTATTTCCAGCGATGATGGCAGTATAATTAAAGAATTTAATCCGCGAATAATCAGGGAAGATTTTATTGATCAAAAATATATTAATATCGCGCGCGAGGGCATGAGGGAATCTGTATTAAGCGGCTCGGCCAGGTCGCTTAAGGATTTGGAAGTTAAGGCTGCCGGTAAAACAGGCACCGCGGAATACGGCATTGCTGGCAATACGCACGCGTGGTTTACTGTTTTTGCGCCATACGATGATCCGGAAATTGTTTTAACGATTTTAATAGAAGGCGGCGGGGAGGGCGGCATAAACGCGGTTCCGGTTGCGAAAGATGTTTTGAGCTGGTATTTTAAGGATAGATAGTTTTTATTGGAACAGCGGCAGTTTTCGTTATGTCATTGGTGAGAAGTAATAGTAGCGACGATGAGGTAATTTCTATTTTTAATGCCAAATGACAAATTTCTAATGACCCCGAATAATCCTTTGGATTTAACGGGGCAGGCAAATCAAATCTAAATGACAAATGATAAAAGTACGGGGTTTGACACGAATTCCACATTACGCTAAAATGTAATCATACAAAGCTTCAGGGAGCGTTATTTTTTTTAAACAATAATTTAATCAATAAAATTATATTTATATGGCAAAAACCTATTTAACAGAAGAGGGATTCAAGAAACTAAAAGAAGAATTAGAGTATTTAAAAACTATTAAAAGACAAGAAATCGCCCGGCGCATCCATGAGGCTAAAGAACTTGGAGATTTGAGCGAAAACGCGGAATATTCCGCGGCCAAAGACGCAAAAGCGGAGTCTGAAATAAGAGTTGGAGAAATAGAAAAAATGCTAAAAGAATCGTCAATTATTGAGGAGCCCAAGAAAATCGGGGTTGTGCAGATCGGTTCTACCATAGAAGTTGAAAATAGCGCGGGAAGCCATAGTTTCACGATTGTGGGCCGCAATGAATCAAATCCTGTTATGGGCAAGATTTCCAATGAATCACCACTTGGCGCCGCTTTTTTGGGCAAGAAAATCGGCGATAAAGCGGTTGTTAAAACTCCAAAAGGAACGAATGCTTATAAAATCAAAAAAATAATTTAACTTTAAAAATGTGTTGAATAAAATTAAACAAGACAGGATTGACAAGCTAAACAAGATTATTGATCTTGGAATAGATCCGTATCCGGCAAGCTCATCGCGCGCGCGTAAAATTGAAAACGCGCTAGCCGATTTTGAAATGTTCGAAAAAAGATCGGAAGCAATTGCTTTAGCCGGAAGAATTGTCGCCATGCGGTTGCACGGCGGTTCAATTTTTGCAAATCTGAAAGATGATTCCGGCTCGATCCAGATTTATTTTAAAAAAGATAATTTAAATGATAAAAAATGGACGTTGCTGGAAAATATTGATATTGGAGATTTTATAGACGCGTCCGGAACATTGTTTACCACTAAACGCGGAGAAAAAACGGTTCTTGTTTCCGATTTTAATATTTTATCGAAATCCCTTTTGCCGCTTCCTGATAAATGGTACGGGCTGGAAGACAAAGAAATAAGATTTCGCAAACGTTATTTGGATTTATTAATGAACAAAGACGTTAAGGAAAGATTTATTAAACGAAGCAAAATTATCAAAGAATTGCGGCAATTATTGGACAAAGAAGGCTTTTTAGAAGTTGAAACCCCGATTCTTCAGCCTTTGGCCGGCGGAGCCGCCGCAACGCCATTTGTAACACATTTAAACGCTTTGGATATGGATTTATATTTGCGTATTGCTCCGGAAATGTATTTAAAAAGGCTTATTGTCGGCGGTTTTGAAAAAATTTATGAAATTGGAAGATGCTTTCGCAACGAAGGCATGGACCGCTCTCATAATCCGGATTTCACGATGCTGGAATTTTATTGGGCGTATAAGGATTATAATTTTTTAATGGAATTTACGGAAAAATTATTATCGCAAATCGTAAAAAATATTACAGGCGGATACAAAATTAAATATCAAGGCGAAGAAATTGATTTTACGGCTCCGTGGCCGAGGTTTTCGTTTGTAAAATCTATCAAGGATGCGTGCGGCGTTGATATTTTAGAACTTGCGAGCGAGGAAAAACTGCGCGGCGCTATGGAAAAGCTGGGCATAAAAACAAAAGGGCTGGTTGGATTTGGAAAATTAGCCGATGAATTATATAAGGAAACCGTTCGGAAAAAAATTACCAATCCGGTTTTTATTGTTGACCATCCGATTCAATTGGGGCCTTTGGCAAAAGCGTACAAGGGAAAAAGAATTGTTCAGCGATTTCAGGTTGTCGCCAACGGTTTTGAAATAGTTAATGCTTATTCGGAGCTTAACGATCCGATTGAGCAAAGAAAGCGATTAGAATATCAGCTTGAGCTTAAGAAAAAAGGCGACGATGAAGCGCCGGCTGAGATTGACGAAGATTATATTGAAGCCATGGAATATGGCATGCCGCCTATTGCCGGCTGGGGAATGGGCGTTGATCGTTTTGCCGCGCTTTTGACTGACGCGCCGAGTTTGCGGGAAATAATTTTGTTTCCGACAATGAAAACGGAAACAAAAAGTTAAAAGTTATGGCATTACCTTATATGAAAACTGTCAATATTCAAGAAAACCGTGTAAAAATAGATAACTTGAATATAAATTATAAAATAATTGGCGATGGAAACATCGCAATTATTTTACTTCACGGTTGGGGCGTGAGCTCTGATAAATATTCGGTATTGGCCGAATATTTATCAGAAGTTAAAAGTGAAAAGTTAAAAGTGAAAAGTTATCGAATCTACCTTTTGGATCTTCCGGGTTTTGGCAAAAGCGATAATCCGCCGAAACCGTGGGGGGTGGATGAATATGCGGAATTTGTGAAAGACTTTACAGATGTCCGACTTGGAGGCCTTGCCTCCAAGTCCGACTTGGAGGCAAGGCCTCCAAGTAAATGGCAGGAAAATAAGAGAGTAATTCTAATTGGCCATTCATTTGGCGGCCAGATTGCCATAAAATTTGCCGCGAAATATCCGGAACAACTAAAAGCGTTGATTCTTACCGGAGCTGCCGGAATTAAGCATTCGCCGACATTAAAACTAAAAATATTTTATATTTTGGCGAAAACAGGCAAAATTATTTTTTCCTTGCCAATAATCAATAAATTGGAAAAACCAGCGCAAAAATTATTGTATAAAACGGCGCGGGAAAAAGATTATTACCATGCCCAAGGCATAATGAAAGAAGTTTTTAAAAAAGTTGTTGGCGAGGATCTATCGGGCTATTTAGATAAAATTAAAACCCCGACATTGCTGATTTGGGGAAAAAACGACAAATCAACACCGTTAGCTGATGGCGAAATAATGAAATTGAAAATTGAAAATTGTGATTTGAAAATTCTTGATGACGCAAATCATCAAGCGCCCTATCAATATCCTGAAAAATTTGCTAAAATTGCAGCAGAGTTTATAAAAAAAGGACGAGCAATAATATAAAATTGCTCATCCAGCGGCTTTTTGTTTTATTTTGGCGCATACACACCATATACTAGTGGATACAAAAGTTTTTATAACCACTATCGCTAACGCGAGAAAAAATAGCATATGAAGCAATGCGACTATTCCAATCTTGGCTTTTACCGCGCTTATTGCGGTTTTTATTAGAAAAAATACATCCGTTTTAATACCTCCTTGATTTATTTCGGTTTTAAAGTAATTATAATCAATTATTTATGGAAACGCAAGATATCATTTTTGTTTTTATTGCCGTTATTTTTATTTTTGCCGTTATCAGGCAAGTTTTATATTGGTCTTGGCTTTGGCAGCTGAAAGAATATCGTCTTGATAGAATGCGGGCGCATTTTCAGGATATTGGCGCCAAAAGCGTTTTTTTAGCTCTTATCGGATATTTACCGCTTCGCCATGGCCGAATTCCAAAATTTACCTTAAAGTCTGCTTTGATAATTTTTTTTTCATTTCTAGCGGGTATCGCGATTTTACTTTTGGCAATTCAAAACTTTTTGCCGTCCGCTTTTTCTGATTTTTCGGAAATTTTATCAGATAAAAAGTTTTTTACGGAAAATAAATTTTTATTCATTTTTTTGATTATCGGGTATTTGGCGATGACAATAATTGTTTTTTGCTTTGTAGCCGTTTTAAACGGCGCGAGCGCGATTTTCAAAAAGCGAACGATTAATAAAGCCAGAGTGAAGATGGCTAAATTTCCGAATTTGAAAGTAATCGGCATTACCGGAAGCTACGGCAAGTCCACGACCAAGGAAATTTTGGCGGAAATTTTGTCAAAAAAATTTAAAACACTGAAAACTCCGGCTAATATTAATACGGCGATCGGCATAGCGCAATTGATTTTAGACAAACTTGACGAAAGTTATGAAATATTTGTCGTGGAAATGGGCGCGTATAAAATCGGAGAAATCAGGGAAATTTGCGAGATAGTTAAGCCAAAAATAGGAATTATTACCGGAATAAACGAACAGCATCTTGCTTTGTTCGGAAGTCTTAAAAATACCGTTAAGGCGAAGTTTGAACTTTTTGATTGTTTGACGGAAAACGGCTTGGCCATTTTAAATATTGGCGATAAAAATGTCCAAGCGGGCTTGGAAGAAAGAAAAGACGCGAAAGCAAGCGCAAAATTATATTCAGTGGACGCAAAATCCGATGTGTACGCGACAGATATCGCGATTAAAAGCCAAAGCGTGTATTTTAAATTGATTTCCGGGGTGGATATTTTTGAGTTTAAAGTTAATTTGGCCGGCAAGCATAATATTTCAAATGCTTTGGCGGCGATCATTGCCGCTAATCAAGTCGGCATTGGTTGGGAGGAAATTTCTCGGATTTTACAGAGAATAAGGCAATTATCTCATGCTCTTAAGATTTCTCCGGGTCCGAATGGTTCTGATTTATTCGATGATACGTATAATTCCAATCCCGATGGAGTTTTGGCGGATCTTGATTATTTAAAAAATCAAAAAGGCAGAAAAGTCGTTGTTATGTCTTCGCTTATTGAATTAGGATCCGCCGGAAACCAAGTCCATAAAAAAATAGGCAAAGAAATTTCCAAAATTGCCAGGCGATTGATTTTTTTAGATAAATATTATTTTAGCGATATTGAAAGTGGAATAAAAGAAAACGATGATTCGGGCATTGAGATAAAATACGGCAAAAATCCTAAAAACGCGGCTGAGTACATGAAGGAAGAGCTTAGGTCGGGAGATAAGGTTTTATTCATAGGCCGCAAGGCGGGAAAAGTTTTGGAGCTATTAACCCGTTCGACAAAAGCTCAGGGTTAATAGTGAGTGGAATCGAACCATTAACAAATAAATTATGTCAATGTTTTCTTATTTTAAACCTATTTCCACCGCGCTTTTGCCGAATGCCGAATTGGATGATATTAAAATTGTTTTAAAATTATTTTTGCCGTGGAATTGGAGCAAGTGGCAAGAGGGGAAAGAAATTGGCGAGCTGGAAAATAAATTTAAGGAATATTTTGGCGTAAAGCATGCTATCAGTTTTTCTTCCGGCAGAGCCGGGTTATACGCGATTTTGAAGAGTTTAATATTACAATATCCAATATCCAATATCCAATATCCGGAGGTAATTGCTCAAGCTTTCACCACCATCGCTATTCCTAATGCCATAAAACAGGCAGGATTTAAAACGGTATATATTGATATTAAAGAAGATACATACAATATTGATCCTGATAAAATTGAAGAAAAAATTACGGCAAATACGAAAGCGATAATTGTTCAGCATACTTTCGGCGTTCCAGCTGAAATGGATAAAATTTTAGCGCTTTGCAAAAAGCATAATTTGTTGCTGATTGAGGATTGCGCTCATTCGCTTGGCGCGGAATTCGGCGGAAAAAAAGCCGGGACATTCGGCGGCGCGGCGTTTTTTAGTTTTGGGCGCGATAAAATAATTTCTTCAACTAGCGGAGGAATGGTAATAACTAGCGATAATGTCTTAGCGGACGAAATAAAAAAATTTCAGAGCATCCTGGAATTCCCGTCGAAAAAATGGATATTGCAACAATTAGCGCACCCGCTGGTATTCTGGTTTTCATTGCCAATTTATTATTTTTTTAATATTGGCAAGCTAAAAATATTTTTAGCGCAAAAACTCGGCATAATTTCTCGCGCTTACAGTGAAGCGGAAAAAAAAGGAATTGGAAATATGAGAGGATATAGATTGCCGAATGCGTTAGCTGTTTTAGCGCTCAATCAATTTAAAAAATTGGAACGATTTAATAATCATCGCCGAAAAATCGCGGAGATTTATGATAAATCTTTCCACTATGATAATATGAATTATCATAGTGGAATAGACATTGGCAAAACAGATAAAAATTCTTTTTACTATCATACTCTAGAGTATGATAGTAAAGCGATGTATCTTAAAAATGAGCAAAAAATATCTCACTTTGGTAATTGGGATAATCAAAGTGAGATAAAATTGCCGCTAAATATACAAAAAAACAAATCAGTTTTTTTGTATTATACCATTCAAGTTGAGCGCCGCGATGAATTATTGAAATTTGCCGCTAAAAAGCATATAATTCTAGGGGATTGGTTTCCCGGGGCGTTGGGGCCTAAAGGGGTTAATGAAGAAAAATTCGGTTATAAAAAAGGCGCTTGCCCGATTGCGGAGCGCGTTGGATTAAAATCGCTTAATTTGCCGACGAATATAAGGACGAGCGAAAAAGATGCGAAAAAAGCGGCGGATTTAATTAAGAAATTTTTAAACAAAAAATAAATAAAGCGAAAGCATAGCTTTCGCTTTACCTCAATATCTGCAATAATGCAGTTGAGTGAGGCGATTTGCTCCATTCGGGATATGCTGAGGATTGCCATTGACGCAGGAATTGCTGGTTTGCCGGAGCTACTTTTCGAGGGTTAACGGGCGGGATTATACTCACCATACATTTGCACCTCCTAATATTATTCTATCAGATTATAAATAATCAATAACAAAATGGAAATTAAAGAAATAACCGATAAAATTCAATGGGAAAATTATGTTTGCAATCCGTCGGTTGGCAGACCGAATACTTTTTTACAATCTTGGAATTGGGGGGAGTTCAATAGATCGACGGATTGTAAAATTTGGCGATTGGGAATTGTTGCTGATAAAGAATTGATCGGCGCGGCGCTTGTAATTAAGGTAAGCGCAAAGCGAGGCAAATTTCTTTTTTGCCCGCATGGACCAATTATCGAAAAATCCCAAATCCCAAATCCCAAATCCCAAACAAATCTAAAATTCAAAACTATAAAAATTTTAAACTGTTTGTTTGATTATCTTAATAATTTAGCAAAAAAAGAAAAAGTTGATTTTATAAGAATTTGTCCGTTAATGGAAAATACGCCGGAAAATCTGGAAATTTTTCAAAAATACGGCTTCAGAGACGCGCCTGTGCATATGATGCATCCGGAGATTTCGTGGCTTTTGGATATTTCCAAAACAGAGGAAGAGATTTTCAAAGGAATGAGGAAAACCACCCGCAATCTTATTCGGCGCGCGGAAAAACCTCTCGACACGGTTCAGCTTAGTTCACCGCAAGCCGCTCGGGGCAGGGAAAATGTGGAAATTATGGAAGTTAAAACGATTGAAGGAATCGATGAATTTTATAAGCTTCACAAGCAAACCGTGGGCCGTCATGGTTTTACGCCCTTTTCCATGGATTATTTAAAAAAAGAATTTGAGGCGCTGGCGGCTGATAATCAAATTTCTGTTTTTTTCGCCAAGCATGGCGGGGAGATTCTTTCTTCGGCAATCATTGTGTTTTATGGCGGATCCGCTTTTTATCATCATGGCGCGTCTCGGACTTCTAAAATTCCCGCGTCGTATTTACTGCTTTGGAAAATAATTCAGGAGGGAAAAATGCGCGGATGCCGGATATTTAATTTTTGGGGGATAGCGCCAGCGGACAAACCGAAGCATCCATGGGCGGGATTGACTCTTTTTAAAACCGGTTTTGGCGGGTACAAAGAAGAATATTTGCATTGCCAAGATTTGCCGATCTCGTTAAAATATTGGTTGAATTGGATGGTGGAAAAAATAAGACGATGGAAAAGGGGGTATTAAGGATAACTCACAAATTTCTTTTTTGTCATTGCGAGGAGACCTGCAGGGCGACGCGGCAATCTTAATTCTCGCATATTGAACAAGAGATTGCTTCACTTTTTGTCTGCTGACAAAACGCTCGCAATGACAGAAGCGCCATAACTTTATTTTTTATTTAAAATAAAAGTATGTTTCGAAGGCGATCATCCAGCCAAAATTATTATTCAAATCGCGGAAACGAACGGCGGAGCCGTCGGGCGCTTAGCGGCAAACTTAATGCTATAAAAAATTTTGCCATTAAAATGTCCGTCGTTTTTCTGTTTGGCGGGATGCTTTACGCGATTTTGTTTACGCCGGTTTTAGCGGTAAAAAATGTTATTATTGAAGGCAATAAAGCCATAAGCGGCGGCGAAATTAAGGAAATAATCATATCGCTTGCCGAACGGAAAATTTTTAAAATATTTAATAATAATCTTTTGCTGATTAATCCGTCTGACATGGAAAGCGCTATTATAGATCGATTTGGCAATATTGATACCGTTAGAGTTGAAAAAAAATTTCCTCAAACCATCAAGGTTGCTATTAAAGAAAAACCGGCGGATATTTCTTGGTGCAATAAAATAATAATTGAAAAAATTACAAATGAAAAAAATGTTTCTGGCGATGAGGTTCCGGCGTCTGAGATTCCGCAATGCTATTTAAGCGATGAAGACGGAATGATTTATGAAAAAATAGGCGATAATATAGCTCGTGATTCCATAAAAGTTTTTCGAGACGAACCGATTGAAATAGGGCTTAAAATCAGCGATGAAAATTTGAAAAATTTTATTCGAAAAATTTTCTATGATTTTAGCGGTAAAACCGGATTAAGCTTGGATTATCTCTATATTCTTCCGCCCGCCTCAAGGGAATTGCATCTTGCGACTCAAGATGATTTGAAAATTTATTTTGACTTAAATCGCGGCGCCGACGAGCAGATTAGCGACTTAAGCGCGTTTATAAAAAATGAATTAAAAGAAAATGATAATAAAAGCATAGACTATGATTATATTGATTTAAGAATTATTGATAGGATTATTGTAAAACCTAAAAATAAGATTAAAAATTAAATTTGACTTGTATATTTGAATATGCTAATCTTAATTTTAAAGGGAGAGGCACCGACAAGGGTCATTCCGAACACTTCGTTTTTTTAAATTAAGCTAAAGATTATTTTCTCTTCTCAACATTTCGATGTTGTTTTTTTGT
>JAHILZ010000049.1 GCA_018896765.1 Patescibacteria group bacterium
CGTCGAGCAGTTTCTTCTTAACCTTGTAACTTTTATCTTTTAACCTTTTTAAACCCTATTTGGAAATAATTTCCAAATAGGGTTTTTCTTTTTAAAATTTGGTATATAATAAATATTAAGGCTAATACAATCGGTCGAGCGCATATGCTTGATAACGATTTGCCTAAAAAAGAAACTGCTTGTCTGTTTTTAGAAAAGGTTTGTTTTGCGCAAACAATGCTTTGTAAATAATTCCGGTCAAGAACCGGTTAACTCAGATAATCTTGTTAAAGATTATCGGTGAAATAGATGAAATCAGGCAAATAAACGGGTTCGCGTTATTCCGATGGCAATGTGCCGAATGTCAACTGGTACAATGGCAAGCTCAAGCTCAACTGGAACTCTTCTGACAATCGCAACGACAACTTGCGCGCTCGTCGAGAAGTTTCTAAAAAAAGAAGTTCCGACAATGTCGGAACTTCTTTACATAAAGATAGATTATTTCAAATATTTTATCCAGCCATTAGTCATTTTTGAAATTTCTTGTAAATCTAATTCTAAGTTTATATATTTTTTATTTCCAATAACATTGAATTCATAAGCGATTCTAATCAATCTTTTCAGAACCTCTATTTTTATTCTAACGGAATTTAGAATTGGCAATTTATTATTTCTTATTTCCAAAGAAGCAGTAATTAGTAGATTGATAGTTTCAAGGCAAATGTTTTCTATTTTTAGATAAATTCCATAACGATTTCTTTTAGGTATTTTAGGACCAATTAAATAAATTTGTTTATAAAATTCACAAAACTTATGCGCCAAGGGCACATTAAATCTATCAGTGGGGGGGGGCTTTAAAAGAAGAATAATTTACCATAATATTTTTGATGAGATAATTTCTATCGAGAATTTGTTTTTGGCTTGGCGAGAATTTTGCCGCGGCAAAAGAAAACGGCTAGATGTTCAACAATTTGAATTTAATTTAGAAGATAATTTATTCCAGCTTCAACAAGAATTAAATAATAAAATCTATCAGCACTTTCATTATACACCATTTTATATCCAAGATCCAAAATTAAGACGCATTCATAAAGCTTGCGTTAGAGATAGAGTGTTGCATCAGGCGGTTTTTAGAGTTTTATATCCAATTTTTGACCAAGGGTTTATCTTTGATTCTTATTCTTGCCGTCTGAATAAAGGGACACATCGGGCTGTTAATAGATTAGAGAAATTTGGCCGCAAGTTAAGCAGAAATAATCATAAAAATATTTTTGCCTTAAAATGCGATGTTAGAAAATTTTTTGATTCAGTTGATCAAGATATTTTATTAGAACTTATTAAAAAGAAAATTCAAGACAACGATACTTTATGGCTTATTAAGAAAATTATTAAAAGTTTTGAAAAAGAAAATAACAAAGGCTTGCCGCTTGGCAATGTTACCAGTCAATTATTCTCCAATATCTATTTAAACGAACTTGACCAATTTGTTAAACATAAATTAAAAATCAAGCATTATTTGCGTTACTGTGATGATTTTGTGATTTTAGGAGAAAATAAAGAAAATTTAGATGAATTAGTTTATTTAATCGATAATTTTCTAAAAGAGAAATTAAAACTAAAGCTTCATTCTAATAAGATAATAATTAAAAAATATCATCAAGGAATAGATTTTCTTGGTTATGTGGTTTTGCCGTATTATCGAGTTTTACGGACAAAAACAAAACGAAGGATATTTAAAAAAATGAATAAAAAGCATTATGATTTACGAATGGGGCTAATTTCTAAAAATTTATTTAATCAAAGCTTGCAGTCGTATTTAGGAGTTTTAAGGCATTGTAGAGGAAATAAGATTAAAAAAGAGCTATTAATGTTTTAACTTGAAAAACCGCCATATGTCTGTGGACATTGCCAAAAACCCTTGACAAAATTGAATAGGTATGATAGTATCTAAGAAATCCCAAGAGGGGATTTTTTAATTCTTAAAAATTTATGTATACAAAGAATAGAATTTCGGTCTCTCTATCTTTGCTTGGCCTGGTCTCTAACTTCTTATTTCCCCAGCTTGGTTTAATCGGTCCC
>JAHILZ010000050.1 GCA_018896765.1 Patescibacteria group bacterium
AGTAGCCGCCGGCCAGTTGCTTTCGTTTATGGAGCTTGTGGAATATCGGAGATCGTAACTGAATGCGGTGCCTATTTTTGCGTCATCGCCAGTCGCGGTCCATGTCAGATTTATTGAATTTAGAGTGATGGTAGAGGTGGCTAAATTTGCAATTGCGGAAGGATCGATAGAATCAACCCCTAAAGTTATTGCGCTTGGTACATTTGACATCGCCGAAACATTCGCCGCTTCATCCGAAGCTTTGATCGCGAAATAATATGTGGTTCCGGAATTAAGTCCGGTTATTGTTATTGTCTGATTTGTTCCCGCGACTTCCGGAGCTGGCTCGTTGTTTATCTGAATAGCAGACGGCCAGTTGGCCGCGTTTATAGAGCTTGTGGAATATCGGAGATCATAACTGAATGCGGCGCCTATTTTTGCGTCATCGCCCGTCGCGGTCCAGATAAGAATAGCGGAATCGGGCATAACCGAAGAAACCGCCAAATTTGTAATGCTTGCCGGAGCGATGGTGTCAATAGTTTGAGCATTAATGTTGTTTATGTTTGCCGTTGCCAGCAAAACAATACAAATTGCCAGCAATTTTTTTGTGAATTTTTTCATTTTTTTAAAATTAAGTTTATAAAGATATATTTTAAATGAAACAATTACAAATATCAAAACTTGAGTTATTCTGAATCAAACTCAAAGCCTAAACGGCAAAAATTTATATTCTTTTGGCATATTTGCGCATGTTTTAATTTGCTCACTTTCCTTTATCTTAAAACATCAAAACTTAATTTGCTGAATTTTATTTAGCGAATCTCCTTTTGATCTCTCCTATTAAAAGATTACATTATTCCCGTTGCTTTGTCAATCATCATAATCGTAATAGATTATATTCAACACAAAAAAATAATCCTTTTGAAAAGGATTATTTTTTTGTTTGGTAGCCTCAAGGGGAGTCGAACCCCTATTGCCAGGATGAAAACCTGGCGTCCTAACCGTTAGACGATGAGGCCATATTTTTTAGCGAATTTTCAATTCTTTCTTTTAAAAATTTTCTTTGTTGCGCATTCTTTTTTAATGCTATCTCTCTTTTTCTGGCATCGGTTTTATTTAAATAAGCTTCATAATAAACGAGAATAAACGGGGTTCTGTGTTTTATAGATTTTGTTTTCTCTTGGTTATGCTCTTTTAATCTTTTTCTCAAATCAGAAGTGTAACCGGTATAAATCCCTTTATCTTTGGCGCTTTGAATTATATAAACATAAAACATCATTTTATTTATATTATTAAGAAAGGATGTCCGCCTGATGGCGGATCCGCCATCAGGCGGAAAAACCTGGCATTCCTGCCTATATCGGCAGGCAGGCTAACCGTTAGACGATGAGGCCATAGAAAATTAAAAGTTAAAAAATCAAAATGCAAAATTTTATGTTTTTATCGTTTTCCTTGCTTCTTTGCTAAGATTGGTTTAGAATTTGCTTGTTTATGCATCTAAATAATACTGTAATATACTAGCAGGGAATTCGGGGTTTGTAAAGGGAGATAAGTTCATAAAGTTTATAAAGTTTATAAAGTCGTAAAGTTCATAAAGTTATCTGACTTTTGGCTTTATAGACTTTTAACTTATTTATGTTTTGTGTTAAAATGTTAGTATGTTAAAATGTTAAAATGATCTATGATTATCCTTTCAATTGAAACATCGTGCGATGAGACGGCGGCGGCGATCGTTAAATTTAAAAACGGCAAAGCGGAAGTTTTGGCGAATGTCGTTTCGTCGCAGATAAAAACGCACAGCAAATTCGGCGGAGTTGTTCCGTCGCTGGCTTCCCGTATGCATTTGAAAAATATGGTTCCGGTTTTGAAGAGGGCTTTTACGCGCGCAAAAATAAATAAAAACAAAATAGATTATATCGCGGTTACAAACGGACCCGGGCTGATTCCGGCTTTGATGGTTGGGACGCAAGCGGCGAAGGCATTGGCATACGCGCTGAATAAACCGCTGATTCCCGTTCATCATATTGAAGGGCATATTTACGCAAATTGGCTAAAGCCAGTTAGAAAATGTCAAATGTCAAATGTCAAATGTCAAAACTATACGCTAGCTAATCCGGAATTTCCCGTTTTATGTTTAATAGTTTCTGGCGGGCATACGCAATTAGTTTTGATGAAGAAAGATTTGGATTATAAAATAATCGGCGAAACCTTAGATGACGCGGCGGGGGAGGCGTTTGATAAAGTGGCTAAACTTTTAGGAGTCGGCTATCCCGGCGGTCCCGTGATTGAGAAAATGGCCAGGCTGGGGAATAAAAATAAATTTAAATTTCCGCGGCCGATGATGAATAGCAAGGATTATAATTTCAGTTTTTCGGGATTAAAGACGGCGGTGCTGTATGCTTGGAATTTAGAATTTAGAATTTTGAATTTAGAGGATAGAAAAAAAAATGTGAAGCTTCAAAATTCCGGCGCGGATTTCAACTCTGCAAAATTTCATCCTGACTTTCGTCAGGACTCCAAATTCAAAATTCAAAATTCAAAATTCAAATTTGATATCGCCGCTTCGTTCCAGCAGGCGGTGATTGATGTTTTGATTTCAAAGACTATAAGAGCGGCAAAGGAATATAAAGTAAAAAATATTATTCTTGGCGGCGGAGTTTCGGCGAATAAGGAATTGCAAAAGCAGTTTAAGGAAAGAATAAGTAAAGAATTTCCAATTACAAATTCCCAATTACCAATTACAAACCTATCAACGGATAACGCGCTTATGATCGCGGTCGCGGGATATTATTATATATTAAATAATAAAAATATAAGCGATTGGAAAAATGTTGAAGCGGACGCGAACTTAGTATTAAGTATATAGTATTAAGTATCAAGCGCTTAATACTTAATACTTAATACTTAATACTTAAT
>JAHILZ010000051.1 GCA_018896765.1 Patescibacteria group bacterium
AACCATTCAAACACCCCTTCTGGAAAAATCAATTCAAAAACCAACCTCTCTTTATTTTCCATAATGATAAATGTTAAGTGAATTAACAATTACCATTATATCCTATTTTCAAACTAGTGTTAAATTGAGTATGACCCAAAAAATTACGATTATTTTGTTGGATAATTCTGGTCAAGAAATAGACAGCATGAATTATGATAAAAATTCTATTGTTGTTGCCGGCCAGTCGCTAGAAAGAAAAGCTCTACAAAGTGGCGATTGCGTTTCCTCTCAGCTCAAGGGAGAGTTCTTGGGTAATGGTTGCGATACTGATGACGAGGGTGATTTTGAAATTCGCTTAGCGCCTAATCCGCAAAACTCGGATAGTGTCGCTGAGCCCAGACCAACTCCAGTGCATATTATCAATGGGCTTGATTATCCTGGAATTCAATGGGCAATTGATATAGCGGTAGCAGGAGATGAGATACAAGTAGACAGTGGCGAGTATGCCGAAGAAATAGTAATTGACAAGGGAATTATTTTAAGAGGCGTTGATACAGGTAGCGGAAAGCCGATTATAAAGGAGGTCGGAAGTGCGAATAATATTACCATAACAGCGGACGGGGTTACGATAGATGGGTTTCATATTACTGGTTCTAGTAATGATGGTATTACCACTTACTACTGGAGTGATGATGAAACTGCTAATAAATCTAGCGATAATACTATAATAAACAATACGATAGCTGTTGGAAGTGATGGAATCTATTTATATAAATCTCACAATAATAAGATAATTGGCAACGATATTTCCAATAGCGACACAGGAATGTATATTGATCATTCGGATGGTAACATAGTTAGTGATAATGTGATGAGTTTTAATAAAGCTGACGGGGTTGTGTTTTATCTTGCTCACAATAATATTTTTAGCGGTAATATTGTTGAATCAAATGGCAATCAAGGAATAGAGATTATCAAGGCAGATAATAATATTATAAATAAAAATATTATAGCAAGTAATTCGGAAGGGATAATTTTATGGAATTCTTCCGATAATATTGTAACTGAAAATATGATTAGTTTAAATGAATCTGGAATTTTTTCATTTGATTTAAGTAGTAATAAAATTTATCATAATAATTTTATAGATAATAATTATCAAGCGCAAAGCAGCGACTATAGCGGTGTTGAATTTTTTTGGGATAATGATTACCCTTCCGGCGGGAATTTTTGGAGCGATTATATCGGCGTTAATATTAATAGCGGCACAAGTCAGGATGAGCCGGGCGGCGACGGCATAGGCGATACGCCGCATATATTATTAAATTTTATCGGGAAAGAAATGATCAGAGATCGATATCCGCTTATGGAAGAATATAAAGCGCCGTAAGTTGCGGGTGTCCGGTATTTTGATGAAATTAATATCGGTATATGCGATTTAATTGACAAATTTTACCCATTTGCTAGACTATTACCATCGCTGTAAATTATCCCGTAATTAAATTTATGATTCAAAAAACTAAGATTCGACTTTTATTCGTATTTATCATTTTACTGGCAATTGTTTCCGCTTTTGTTGCCAGCCCGAAAACTTTTTCTTTCAAAGTTTATAAATGGGACGTGAAATTTCCTCCGGAAAAAGTTTCCGCTTATTTGAAAGAACACGATATTGTTTATCATTTGGGACTTGATTTGCAAGGAGGCACTCATCTTGTTTATGAAGCGGATCTAAGCGGCTTTTCTTCTGATAAGGCGGCGGAAGCCATGGATGGCGTGCGGGATGTGATTGAACGCCGAGTGAATATTTTTGGGGTAACCGAACCTCTTGTTCAAATTGAAGGAAAAAGCCGCTTGGCAATCAGCTTGGCGGGAGTAAAAGAAGTTGATAAAGCGATAAAAATGATCGGGGAAACTCCTTCGCTTGAATTTCGCGAAGAAACTCCAAGAGATCAGGTCGCTCAAGTCTACAAGCAGCAAACCGGCCAAGATTTGCCCGAGGACGCGGCTGGACCATTTTTTCTTTTTTCAAGCGATTTAACGGGAAAAGATCTGGTGCGCGGCCAGGCGGATTACGATCAATCGTCAGGGGGCTTGAGCGAGGCGATAGTTAAATTGGAATTTAATGAAGAAGGCAAGAAAAAATTTGCCGATCTTACCACTAGAAATGTCGGGAAAGTCATCGCGATTTATTTGGATGGCGTAAGCATTACCGCGCCAAGGGTGAATGAGGCGATTACCGACGGAAGCGCGATAATTAGCGGCGACTTTACCATTGAAGAAGCGAAAATTTTGGCGAAGAGATTGAATGCCGGCGCTTTGCCCGTACCGATAAAATTGATCAGCCAGCAGACGGTAGGCGCGACGCTCGGCCAAGATTCTTTGGCTAAAAGTTTGAAAGCCGGATTTTTTGGATTTTTATTGATCGCGCTTTTTATGATTTTGTACTATCGTTTGCCGGGGCTGATAGCGGTTGCCGCTTTGATAATTTATATGCTGATTGTGGCGGCAATATTTAATTTTCTTTCAATCACTTTGACTCTTTCGGGAATCGCCGGCTTGATTTTGTCTATCGGCATGGCTGTGGATGCCAATGTTTTGATATTTGAAAGAATGAGGGAGGAGTTAGCCGGCGGCCGGACTTTTAAGCTTGCGGTTGAAGATGGTTTTAACCGGGCGTGGCCTTCGATCAGGGATTCCAATTTGACTACTTTGATTACCGCTATGGCGCTTTTCTGGTTTGGGTCGGGCATGGTTAAGGGCTTCGCGGTTGCTTTGGCGATCGGCATTTTTATCAGTATGTTTTCGGCCATTACTATTACCAGAAATTTTCTTCTTTTGATTTTAACTCCGAAACTGGAAAAATATAAACAATTATTTTAAACAGAAAGTAGAGAGTAGAAAGTAGTAATTAGACAGTAGAGAGTAGATAGTGGAGAGTGGAAATAATTTAAAGGAAACTTTAATTTACTACATTCTACTTTCTATCTTCTATTTTCTATTTAACCACTTTCCACGCTCCACTTTCCGCATTCCATCTATGTTAAATATTATTGGATACCGAAAATTTTTCTTTGCTTTTTCCGGCATTATGATAATTTTGTCTATCGCCGCGCTGCTAACATGGAACTTGAATTATTCCATCGATTTTACCGGCGGCGCGGTCAGCGAGATTACTTTCGATTCTCGGCCGGATAAAAAATTAATTGAAGAAATCTTGCGCGGCTTGAGCTTGGAAAATTCCATTGTTACTCCAAGCGGAGATAAGGAATTTATCATTAAAACGAGCGGTTTAATGGGCGGTTCTATTTCAGAAATTTCTTTTGTTCCATTGCCGGATGGCAATGCGATACCGGATGACAATGCGATAAAAGAAGCATTGCGCGATTTGGATTTAGGCAATGTGGCGGTTACTCCAAAAGGAAGCGATAGCGTTCTTATTAAAACAAAAACATTGGACGAAGACGCTCATCAAAAAATGATTGGCGCGATTGCCGCAAAGTTTCCCGATGCCAAAGAATTAAAATTTGATAATTTGGCGCTGGATGAAGACGCTCATCAAAAAATGATTGGCGCGATTGCCGCAAAGTTTCCCGATGCCAAAGAATTAAAATTTGATTCCATCGGTCCGGTTATCGGCCGGGAAATGAAGCAAAAATCAATTTGGGCGATAGTTTCGGTCGCGATAGGCATTTCTTTATATGTGGCTTGGGCTTTTCGAAAGGTAACGCGTCCGATATCGTCTTGGAAGTATGGAATTGTTTCGATTTTTACTTTGTTCCATGATGTTATTGTTCCAATAGGACTGTTCGCTTTTTTGGGCCATTATTGGGGAGTGCAGGCCGATTTGACTTTTATTGTCGCGGTTTTGACGATTTTAGGATATTCGATCAATGACACAATCGTGGTATTTGACCGCACCAGGGAAAATTTATTAAGATATAATATTAAAGAATTTGAGGAAACCGTCAACAAGAGCTTAAATCAAACTTTAATCAGATCCGTAAATACCGGCTTAACGGTTGTTATCGCGCTGGTTTGTCTTTATTTTTTTGGCGGTGAGACTTTAAAATATTTCGCTTTAGCTTTGCTGGCCGGAGTTGTGGTGGGAACTTATTCATCGGTTTTTATCGCAAGCCCGCTTCTGGTGGAATGGCACAAAAGAAGCGTTAAATAAAAAAAAAGGAAAAAGAACTCGTTTACGCCTGCCTTGTAACATCGGCAGGCTTTTTTGTTCTTCAAATCCCTCGATTGTTTAATTGCGGGGAGCAGGGGTATATATTTGACAGTTTATTGAAAATATGTTATGCTTATGTTAGTATAAAACTTATAAATGCGTATATTTTTAGAAGAAATTAGACAATATGGAGCCACAACAATCACAAGAGTTGAATGATCAAAAAAAAGCGGCATCTTCTCTTTTGCCCGGAGAATTTATTCAAAAGGCCGTTTTGGTTTTATCCGATCGTTCAAAAGAAGTTATATTAAAAAGGTTCAGCTTAAGCGGTGAAAAGGAATATACTTTGGATAAAATCGGGCAACAGCTTAAAATTACTCGCGAGCGAGTGCGTCAGATAGAAAAGGGGGCAATGGCGAAAATTATTAATGCTAACGCGAAGGAAGTTTCGGAATTTAACTCGCTTTTTCAGAATATCATCGGCAAGAATGGCGGAGCAATGGAACGCAATTTTTTCATGGACAGGACAATAGCTTTTATGGAAAAAGAGCGCGGCGTAAAAGTGAAAGATATCGAGGAAGAAAAACACAATCTTATTTTAATCGTTGCCTTGATTGGCGAGATAAAACACGATTTGGCGGACAAAAAGCATAAAGGCATTTTTTATTTGAACGAAGAGAGCTTGGAATCAGCTTCTTTGGCGATTAGCGAGGCGATAAAAATTTTTACGGAAAAGAAAAAAGCAATGAGTTTTTCCGATATTTTCGATTGTCTGAAACGGGCGCGGATTTTTAAGGAAAAAAATATAAACCTGACGGAGGATTCTTTTCTTTCCTACCTCGCGCTTTCAGCGGAAATCGGGTCGAATGCGCGGGGCCAGTGGGGGCTGAGAACATGGCCGTTCATTTTTCCCAGAAGCGTGCGGGACAAGGCTTATCTCGTTCTATTTTATAAAAAAGAGCCGCTCCATTTTAAAATAATCGCTCAATTGATCAATGAAACATGGACAAAGAAAAAGAAGCCTGCCTTGGCGGAAACAGCGCATAATGAACTTATTAAAGACAAAAGGTTTGTTTTGGTTGGGCGCGGAATATACGCGTTGGCCGAATGGGGATATGAAAAAGGAACCGTACTGGAAATAATTAAGAATGTTTTGACAAGAAAAGGCCGTCCGATGAAGAAGGAAGAAGTTATTAAAGAAGTTTCCGCGCAAAGAATAGTTAAGCAGGGCACGATTATTTTGAATCTTAAGAATAAGGATATTTTTACCGCGATGGCGGAAGGGTTTTACAAGTTACAAGTTACAAGTGAAAAGTGAAAAGTGAAAAGTTTTTGTGTTTTGCCTTTGGCAAAACTCCCTGATTTTTATTTTTTCATTTTTAACTTTTAACTGTAAATATTGTGTCTCCGTATATTTATATCATAGAAATTTTGCAGAGCATGGAAGCCGTTTTGAAAGATTATTGGTGGTTTTTTTTGCCGAATATTCTTTTGATTATTTTTGAAATGGCTTGGATGAATTATATTCAGGGAAAATATGCCTGCGAGTTAAAGTGGGTATTGCTGGAAATAAAAACTCCGCAGGGGATAGAAAAAGGACCGCAAATTTTCGAACATATTTTAAGCGGTCTTTACGCGACAGAGGGCGGTATGATAGATACGGTTTTTGATACATATCTTAAAGGCGTAGTTGAAACATATTTTAGCCTGGAAATTGCCGGTCTCGAGGGTCAAGTGCATTTTTATATTCGGGCGCCTTTAGCGACAAAGGATTTGGTGGAAGCGCAGGTTTACGCCCAGTACCCAAAAGCGGAAATCGAAGAGGTTGAAGACTATGCGGAAACGGGCGCAAGCCGCTTTCCCGATAAAAATTGGAATATTTGGGGCACGGAAATGATTTTAAAAAAGGAGGATGCCTATCCTATTCGCACTTATAATCAGTTTCAGGAAAAAATTACCAACGAGTTGATTGATCCCATTGCTTCATTTATTGAAGAGTTCAGCAAGAATACTCCCGGCGAATATACTTGGCTTCAGATTTTAATCAGGCCGGCAAAGGATTATTGGAAAAAAGACGCGGAACAATTAATAGGAAAATTGATCGGGAGAAAAGAGAAAGAGAAAAAAAACATATTGGGCGACGTATGGAGAGATTTCGAGGATATTTTTAGAAATATTTGGGTTGCCCCTTTCAGGCTTCCTGTTTATCCGGAAAAGGAAAAATCTTCCGATAATGACATAAAAGAAAGTTTGATGCTGTATTTGTCGCCCGACGCGAAAGAAGTGGTTGAGGCAATCAGCAATAATTTAACCAAGCATGGGTATGAAACAACGATTAGATGGCTTTATATCGGCAGGAAAGAATCATTTAACAAAGGCAAAGGATTTTTTTCGGTAATGGCGCCGTTAAGTCAATTTAATTCTCACAGTCTGAATAGTTTTATTCTTAACAACAACACCAAAACTTCGGCTTATTATATCGCTACCGAATGGCGGAAAAATATCAAAAGAAATGATCTGATAAGGAAATATCGGGAGCGAAAAATCGAGTATCGAGGGTTTGTTTTGAATCTGGAAGAGCTGGCAACGGTGTATCATCTTCCGACAATCGGCGTTGAAGCGCCGCAGACGCCATGGGTTAAGGCGCGCCGCGGAGGATCCCCGAAAGAGTTGCCAGTAGGATGATTCATATTAGCATTTTAGCATGTTAACATTTTAACATAATGTTGCAGAATATGTTTTTTATTAATTCTGTTGCTTGTTAAAATGTTAAAATGTTAAAATGTTAAAATGATTTTATGTCTGAAGAAATTACATTTTTTGCCGAGACAAATTATCGCGGGAAAAGGGTTAAGTTTGGCGTTAAGACGGATGATCGCCGCCGCCATATATACCTTATCGGCAAGACCGGCATGGGCAAGACAACCATGCTTGAGCATATGGTTTATTCCGATATAGCCAATGGCAATGGCTTGGCGCTGGTTGATCCGCATGGCGATTTCGCGGAAAAAATTCTTAATTATATTCCTTCAGGAAGGATCAACGATGTTATTTATTTCAATCCCGCCGACGTGGAGTGGCCGATCGCGTTCAATGTAATGGAATATGTTGATCCTAAATTTATGCCTTTGGTAGCATCGGGCCTTATCGGCGTATTTAAAAAAATTTGGGCGGATTCTTGGGGTCCGCGCTTGGAATATGTTTTAAGAAATTCAATTTTAGCGCTTTTGGAATATCCCGGCAGTACGCTTTTGGGCGTGCCGCGCATGCTTATTGATAAAACTTATCGCGCGAAAGTAGTCAAAAAAATTACCGATCCAGTGGTTCGATCTTTTTGGATCGATGAATTTTCAAGGTATCCCGATAAATTTCAGACGGAAGCGATTTCTCCGATACAAAATAAAATCGGTCAATTTTTATCAAGTTCGATGGTCCGCAATATTATCAGCCAGACTAAGTCGTCGGTTGATCTAAGGCAGGCAATGGATAGCAAGAAAATTCTTATAATTAACTTATCAAAAGGAAAGATCGGCGAAGATTATTCGGCGCTTCTTGGCGCGATGATGATCACCAAACTTCAGCTGGCGGCGATGGGGCGCGTTGATATTCCGGAAAGCGAGCGCAATGATTTTTATCTTTATGTCGATGAATTTCAGAATTTCGCCACCGAATCTTTTGCCAATATTCTATCGGAAGCCAGAAAATACCGCCTTAATTTGATCATCGCCCACCAATATATCGGACAATTGGTCAGCGGGCAGAATACGGTGGTGCGCGACGCGGTTTTTGGCAATGTGGGAACCATTGTTTCTTTTAGGATAGGCGCCGCGGACGCGGAATTTTTAGAGAAGGAATTCGAGCCTACTTTTATGATGAATGATTTGGTAAATTTGCCGAAATATAATGTTTATATGAAATTGATGATAGACGGCATGACCAGCGAGGCTTTTTCCGCCAATACTCTGCCTCCTCTGGGCGTTGAAGCGATTGAGGGAAACGCGGAAAAAATAATTAAGAATTCCCGCCAGAGATATTCCACTCCCAGGAACATTATTGAGGAAAAAATCTTGAGATGGAGCGAGGCAACGAGCGTTAATGCGGTAAACGGAAAGGACGCGGGCAATAATAAAGCGAAAAGAGGCACTTTAAACGGAGATCTCGGAGAATTGAGCCGTTCTCAGAAATCGCGCATCGCGGAAAATATTCCCGAAAGAAAAAATTTAGGAGCGTTTTCGGCCGGTTCAGCGCCAAGCATAAAAAAAGTACCGTCTAAAAATAATATTATGGCGGAAGACAAGAGAGCATGGCATGACGCTATTTGCCATAAATGCCAGAAGCCGATATCGGTGCCTTTCAAGCCGGATCCGTCCAGGAAAACTTATTGCCGGGAATGCTTGAGAGGATTGCGCGCGGGTTTGCAAAAAGGGAGCGCCGGAGAAGCGGCGAAAAATTATATAAAAAATATTCCGGAAAATCGGCCGGAAGAGAAAGCTCCCGAAAAATTTATTTCGCTGGCGGAGGCAATGAGCGCGAAGCCGGTTACTTTTTCCATTAAAAAACAAATTCTCGCTGAAAAGCCGAAAGAAGCGGTTAAAAAACCGGAAGAAACGATTGAAAAGCCGGAAAAAATGAAGGGGGTTGAGGGGAAAATTTCTCGTTCCGGAACAATCAAGCCGCGGGAAAAAGCGAAGTTTGAGTAGATGGCTAAAAACGAAATCCAAATGTCAAAGTTCAAATGCCAATTCAATGTTAAATGACTAAATGTCAAATTTATTTTTTTTAACTTTATAATTATTTTTTATGTCGATATTATCTTTTATTTTCGGCGATGCCAACGCGAAATATTTAAAAAATCTCGAGCCGATAATCAAGCAAATTAACGAGCTGGAAGAAGGCTTTAAAAAGTTAAGCCCGGAAGAATTGAAAGCGAAAACTATCGAATTTAAGGAGCGGTTGGCTAAAGGCGAAGGGTTGGACGATATTTTACCCGAGGCTTTTGCCGCTGTCCGCGAGGCGAGCCGCCGCGCAATCGGGCAGAGGCATTTCGATGTTCAGCTGGTTGGAGGCGTTGTGCTTCATCAAGGAAAAATCGCCGAGATGAAAACCGGCGAAGGAAAAACTCTTGTTGCCACATTGCCTCTTTATCTCAATGCGCTGGAAGGCAAGGGCGCGCATTTGATCACGGTTAACGATTATCTGGCTCGCCGCGATGTAAACTGGATGGGGCCGATTTTTCACGCTTTGGGACTTTCAATCGCTTGCGTTAATCACGATGTTTCGTATATTTTTTATCCCAAAAGCGCGGCGGATAAAAATGAGGTTACGATAGAAATGGAAAACTTGCGGCCGATTAGCCGGCAAGCGGCTTATGGCGCGGATATTTTGTACGGCACGAACAATGAATTCGGCTTTGATTATTTGCGCGATAATATGGTTTGGGCGAAATCACAGATGGCGCAGCGCCCTCTTAATTACGCGATTGTCGATGAGGTTGATAATATTTTGATTGATGAAGCCCGCACCCCTTTGATTATTTCTTCTCCCGACGAAGAGTCGGCCAAGCTTTATGAAAGATTTTCCGGTTTTATTCCCATGCTCATGGAAGATAAAGATTATATTATCGACCACAAGATGCGCTCGGCGGCTTTGACCGAAGAAGGAATCGATAAAGTTGAAAAAGAGCTGGGCGTGGGCAATATTTACCAGGAAGGCAAGATCAGTTATGTCCATCATTTGGAGCAGGCGTTAAAAGCCGAGACGCTTTTTAAGCGCGATAAAGATTATGTGGTAAAAAACGGCGAAGTGATTATTGTCGATGATTTTACGGGGCGCCTCATGGCGGGACGGAGATATTCAGGCGGTTTGCATCAGGCGATTGAAGCCAAGGAAGGAGTGGCGGTTCAGAAAGAATCAAAAACAATGGCGACGATTACTTTTCAGAATTATTTTCGCCTTTACAAAAAATTATCCGGCATGACCGGAACGGCGGCTTCAAGCGCGGAAGAATTCCATAAAGTTTACAAGCTGGATGTTATTATTATTCCTACCAACAAGAAGACGATTCGCGTTGATTTGGAAGATCAGGTTTATAAAACAGGGGATGGAAAATATCGGGCGGTGATAAGAGAAATAAAAAATCGCCACGAAAAAGGCCAGCCGTCGCTGGTGGGCACAATCGCTATTGAGAAATCGGAAGTTTTGAGCGCGATGCTCGCGCGCGAAGGATTGCCCCATGAAGTTTTAAACGCTAAAAACCACGAGCGGGAAGCTTTGATTATCGCCAATGCCGGCCAAAAAGGCGCGATCACTATCGCGACCAATATGGCGGGGCGAGGAACGGATATCAAGCTTGGCGCCGGCGTGGCGGAACTTGGAGGATTGCATATTATCGGCACGGAAAGGCACGAAGCGCGTCGCATAGACGATCAGTTGCGCGGCAGGGCGGGGCGGCAAGGCGACCCCGGTTCCAGCCAGTTTTTTGTTTCGCTGGAAGATGAGCTGATGCGCATTTTGGGCGCGGAAAGAATAAAATCCTTGATGACTACTTTGGGAGTGGACGAAGATCAGCCGATTGAAAATGGAATAATTTCCCGATCCATTGGAATGGCGCAAGAAAAAATCGAAGGGCATAATTTTGATTTGAGAAAACATATTTTGGATTATGACGATGTAATGAATAAGCACCGGGAGATAATTTATAGCTTGCGCCGAAAATTTTTGAATGAAGATGACAAAAGTATCATTAAGAAAGAAATTCTTAAAATTTTGGATCTGGAAATAAAAAAAATCATCGCGTATCACACCAATGGCAGCCCAAGCGCTTGGAATAGCGGTGAAATTTTTGAAGCGATAAATTTAATTTTTCCGCTGGAGCTCGAGGCTAAAGAAAAAATAGAAGAAATTTCCAAGAGTTATTCCGATAATGAAAATATGCGGAAGGAAATAAATGATTATTTTTCGGATTTATTGATAAAGTATTATAATAAGCGCGAAAGCGAGGCGGGATTGGATGCGATGCGGCAAATCGAGCGGATGGTAGCGCTTCGAACCATCGATATAATCTGGGTTGATCATTTGGTGCTGATGGAACACCTTAGAGACAGCGTGGGACTCAGGGGTTATGGGCAGAAAGATCCTTTGGTTGAGTATAAAAAGGAAGGGCATTTGATGTTTCGAAAATTATTGGCGGCAATAAATTCTGAAATTTCCAATACGGTATTTAAAGTTTCAATTGCGCCTCAAGCTCCCAAGCCCATGCCGATTATTTTAGGGCCGCAAGGCGGGCAGCCGGGGCCTTTTATTTCGCCCCAATCTAATTTTGGGAACGCGGCCAAGCCGATTTCTGAAAAAATCATCGCGCCGGGCGATGTTGGGCGAAATGATCCTTGTCCATGCGGAAGCGGCAAGAAATTTAAAAAATGTCATGGGAAATAGTACTTGGAAACTCGGTTTCCAAGTGGTTTCTAAATATTAATGATTATGAGAAAAATTAATTTTGTAAATGGCGAGCATTATCATATTTTCAATCGCGGCGTAGACAAGCGCGTGATTTTTCCCGAAACGGCTGATTTAGCCAGATTTTTTAAAAGCATGGTTGAGTTTAATTCCATTGAGCCCATAGGAAGTATTTTTGAAAATTCTTTTCGCAACAATAAGCTTGGAAATTCGGTTTCCAAGTCGGATAAATTAGAATTAGTTAATTTTATTTGCTATTGCCTGAACCCTAACCACTATCATTTTATTTTGGAGCAAATAGCCGATAACGGAATAAGAAAGTTTATGCATCGTTTGGGATTAGGTTATACAAAATATTTAAATGGAAAATATAAACGGAACGGTTTTTTATTCCAAGGACCTTTTAAAGCTATTCACATAAATTCAAATGAATATTTGCTGCATTTAAGCGCGTATGTAAATTTAAATAACAGAGTTCATAATTTCGAGAGTTCGATTTTTGATTCCAGCTGGGATGAGTATTTGCTAGGCAGAAACGGCATTTGTAAAAAAAATATTATTACAAATCAATTTAAGAATATATCGGAATATAAAAATTTTGCAGAAAATTCTTTAAAATTAATCAGAGAGAAAAAAGAAATAGAAAAATTACTACTGGAATAATCCACTTGGAAACTCGGTTTCCAAGTGGTTCCACTCGGTTTCCAAGTGGATTCCAAGAAATTTAAAAAACATCATGGGAAATAAGCTAAATATTGAACGCGGGGATTAAAAATATAAATCACGACATAAATACATATTAAAATGATTATTACGGGAAAAGTTTTGGCGGTAAAAAGCCCCAAGGATTATTATAAAATTAAAGATGAGTCGATTTTGGTTGCAAAAAATACAACGCCCGATATTGTCATGATTATTCATCGCATCAAGGCTATTGTTATCGAAATAGACAATAAATTGTGCCATGCGGCGATAATCGCCAGAGAATATGGCAAGCCCCTTATTATGGGCGCGCCAGACGCAACTAAAAAATTTAAAACAGGAGATAAAATTAGAATAAATTTAGAAAATAAAAATATTGTTAAGATAAAATGATCGATTTATTCAAATACACATATCTTTTAGATATAAAAAATATACGCAAATCCATCGATAATCTGTGGAGGCAATATCAAAAAATCTTAGACGATCCAAGAGCCGCGTGGACAGAAATAAATGAAGCTAGAGCCATCCTTTATTTTATTGGTTATTTGTATCCTGAAAAAATAGCGCTGGAATCGCTTGAGGGAAGAATAAAATTTATAAACCCGGCTATCTCGCTTGATAAGTTTTTGACGGCTATAGATAAAAACGATGAAAAAATATTGAAAAAATACGGGAAGAATAAGAATTTCCAAAAACTAAAAGAATTTTATCTTATTGTTAAAGATATAAAAAACAGGGTTAAAAACGGCGCTTATCTTGATGAAGGAAGGTTTAATGAAAAGTATAAGAAACTTAAGCCCAAAAACTATTTCTAAATATTAGTATTGGAATAGTGAATAAGCAACAAAAATGTCATGGGAAATAGTACTTGGAATACTTGGAATACTTGGAAACTCGGTTTCCAAGCAGTTTTCAAGTAGACCATTTTTTTAAGTTATAATCCGGGGTTGTCGCTGATACTGTTGACTTTCGGTTCAAAACCTGCTAGGATAATACATTATTCTAATATTATCAAATAGCAGGTTTTGTTTTACCGTTTTTAATAATTTTTACTATGCCAAAAAGATTAATTGTGATTTTAGCGATTATCGGGTTATTGTTTAGCTTCGAAAGCCAAGCTTATTCCACTTTTTCCAATGGAACACTGGTTAAAGGCAGCGGGCCGGAAGTTTATGTCTTGGAACATGGAATTAAAAGATGGATTCCCAATCCGGCGATTTTTAAAAATTTATTTTATGATTGGGGAAAAATAAAAAAAGTGGCAGACGATATGCTGAACAGTTTTCCAAACGGGAATAATATGGGTAAGATTTTTTCCGATGGCGCGCTATTAAAATCCGATAAAAGCCCCAAAGTTTATTTGTATGATAACGGCAAATTGCGCTGGGTGACGGATCCTAATATTTTTAATTCAAATGATTTTTCTTGGGAGAATATAACGGTTATTCCCGATAATAAAATAAAAACATTAAAAGTCAGCGCTGACGTAAAGAGCGGCGAATTTCTTCTTTTACCCGCGACTTTTATTACCGTCAAACCGCCCAAGGAAACCGATATAAAAAAAGTAACATTCAGCTACTCGGGCGTTAATCCGACCGGACCCGTTTCAGAATTAACATGGGAAACATTTTTGGACGGCTATGATGCGGCTTGGCAGGGGGCATATTCGAAATATACGCGCACGATTGATTTGCCGGCGGTAAATAAAACATATACTTTTTACGCGAGGAGCCGGAATAAGGATGGCAAGATTGATTCGCGGCCCGCTTCCTATACATTTAAGACCATTGACTTTTCATCTTTATATAATCAGCTGAAAATTAGCAGCGTAACGCGCAAGGCCGTTCCCGAACTTAATGAAAATATTAAAATTACCAATAGTTCAAAAACAAGCATTGATATTACCGGGCTAGTTGTTAAAAATCAAAAAAATGAAACGGCGTACTTGCCCAAAGCGGTTGAAGTATTGTATTTGCAGGCAGGGGACTTGGCAAAAAATTTAATTCTTGAACCTGGTAAAACCGTTATTATTTTTAGCGGCCCTTCTCCCGCGGGGAAAAATTTCCGCTTGAATAAATGCGCGGGATATTTGAATTATTATTATAATTTCTTGCCGAGGATTCGAGAGGAATGTCCCAAGCCCATAGAGCAGGAACTCGCCGGTTTTAATAGAAATTGCCGCGATTATGTAAAAAATCTTAAAGCTTGCGCGCCTCCCAATACAGCTGATATAAAAGTAACTTATGACAGCCAGTGCGCAAATTATTTAATAAGCGCATTCAATTATTCAAATTGCGTCGCGCGTTATCAGATTGATCCGGATTTTTTAAAAAACGATTGGTACATTTATTTAAATAGAAGTTCGGGTTTTTGGAATGATCTGCGTGATGAAGCTAAATTGCTGGATAAAGACGGCAATTTAATAGACAGTTATAGCTATTAAAGAGAGTTTAAAAGGATAATTTAATATTTTAGCGCGTAAAATAGACCGGGTTTTTCCGGTCTATTTTATAATAATCATTTTTGTGCTATAATATAGGCAGTTAATTATCCATAAACGTCAAATGACAAGGAGGGCTAAAATATGGCAAATTTTTGGCTGAAAGCTATTTTTTATGTTAAACTTTTTAAGCGTGAGATTTGTCCGCGCGCGGCATATGCGCAAACGGGGGCAATCAGGGGCGTGAATTTTTACAACTCTTTTTAAAAGACTATTTTTTAGTCTTTTATTTATTTATGCAATCAGAACTGCAAGAAAAAATTAAAAGATTTATTTTAGATGAAGGCGTGGCTGATCGCAAGCTAACCGAAGATGCTTTCGCCGAGGCCCAAAAAACCATAAAAAAGTTTAGTGATGTTTTGATTGAGAAAAAAATCATTCCGGAAGAAAAAGTAATGAAGATCAGCGCTTATGTTCTAGGCGTTCCGTTTATTGATTTGATCGATGAAGAAATCGCAAAAGATGTTTTAATGGTAATACCCGAGCCGATTGCCAAAGAGCATAGCATTATTGCTTTCAAAAAAAGGGGCAGCGAGCTGTTTGTGGCGATGCTTGATCCCGAGGATCTTCAGACGATCGAATTTATTAAGAAAAAAACCGGGTTAAAAATTTCCGCCAGCCTTACAACGAGAGAGAGTATTAAAAATAGTCTCAAGCAGTATCAAAAAAGCTTGGAAGCGGAATTTGAAGATCTGATCAATAAAGGTTCTCTCAAAGGCGGATTAAAAATTATCGAAGAGGGAGAGGAAGAGCAGTCAGGCGATTTAGAGAAGAAAGCTTATGATATGCCGGTTGTAAAAATCGTTGATACTTTGCTTAGCCATGCGATCAGCGAGGGGGCCAGCGATATTCATATTGAGCCGGAAGAAAAGGATGTTTTAGTCCGTTATCGCGTGGATGGCGTTTTAAAAAAAGCCATGATTTTGCCTAAAGCGGTTCACCAGGGAATTATTGCCAGAATAAAAGTATTGGCAAATCTTAAGCTGGATGAGCATCGCCTTCCTCAAGACGGAAGATTTAAAATAGAGGGGGAAGATTACAAAATGGCGTTCCGCGTGTCGGTATTGCCCATTTTTGACGGCGAGAAGATCGTTATGCGTCTTCTAAATGAAAATATGCATGGGCTTAGTTTGGAGAAAATAGGTTTTTGGGGGAAAGCTTATGATAATCTAAAAGAAGAAATTGCCAAGCCAAACGGTATAATTTTAGTGACAGGGCCTACCGGGAGCGGGAAAACCACGACCCTTTATTCAATATTGGAAATATTAAACACGCCCGACGTCAATATCAATACTATTGAGGATCCGATTGAATATAGGATGCCCCATGTCAATCAAACCCAGGTGCATGTAAAAGTGGGATTGACTTTTGCGGCCGGGTTAAGATCTCTTTTGCGCCAGGATCCGGATATTATTATGCTTGGGGAAATTCGAGACGAAGAAACGGCGGAAATGGCAATTCACGCGGCTTTGACCGGGCATCTTGTGCTTTCGACTCTGCATACTAATTCGGCCGCCGCGACAATACCCAGATTGATTGATATGAAAATAGAGCCATTTTTAATCGCTACCACGATAAATGTTATTATTGCTCAAAGGTTAGTGCGCCGATTATGCCCTGAATGCCGCAAGCCGTATCATTTGGATAAAGATGCTTTGAATAATTTATCAAAAAAGATCGATCTTGAAAAAATTCTTAATATTGTAAATAAAGAAAAAATAGCCAATGTTAAAAAATGGGAAAATCACGTATTCTATAAGCCCGAGGGGTGCGATCGCTGCCAGAAAGAAGGGTATAAAGGGCGAGTCGGGGTTTATGAGGTGCTTAAAAGCAATGAAGCGATTAGGGTCATGGTTAATAAAGGCTCTAACGCCGATCTTATCCAGAAACAGGCCGTTGGGGACGGCATGCTTACAATGCTTGAGGATGGATTTGTTAAATTTGTCCAAGGAATAACATCTATCGAGGAAGTTTTAAGAGTAACGCAGGAATAGTAAGCTAGTGAGTAGGTTGTAGGTTGTAGGTTGTAGGTTGTAGGTTGTAGGTTGTAGGTTGTAGTAAATTTTTTACTCACTACTCACTACTCACTACTCACTACTCACTACTCACTACTCACTACTCACTACTCACTACTCACTAATTTATGCCGCAATATTCTTATAAGGCAAAAAATAAAAATGGAGAAATAAAAACAGGTGTTTTAGACGCGGCCAATGAAGCTTTTTTGCGTAAAAAACTTAAAGGAAGCGGATTGGCGCTTTTTTCTCTTAAAGAGGCAAAGAAAAGCAAAGACATCGATCTGGAGTTTATAACCAAATACTTGGGAGTGCCGCAATTGGAGATTATAACTTTTGTTCATCTTTTAACGGTAATGGTTAAAGCCGGGCTTTCTTTGTCTAAATCGCTTGATGCTTTGGCCAGGCAGACGACAAACGCAAGATTCGCCAAGATTATCAGCGCGGTAAATATTGATGTAGCTAAAGGCAATAGTTTCGCGGACTCGCTAGCCAGACATCCTGATGTTTTCGATGATCTTTTTGTAAATATGGTGCGCGTGGGGGAGTTGAGCGGCACTTTGGATACCATTCTTGAGCTTTCAGCGGAGCAGATGAGAAAAGATTATGATCTCAAAAGCAGAGTAAAAGGGGCGATGATGTATCCGGCGGTAATTTTGCTTGTGATGCTTGCGGTCGGAGTAGTTGTAATGGTTTATATTATTCCAAAATTGACCACTATTTTTACTTCGATGAATGTTCCTTTACCTGCCTCGACCAAATTATTGATCGGGATAAGCGACATGCTCACTAAACACGGGCTTGAGGTATTTGGCGCGGCATTAGCGCTTGGTTATTTGTTTAGAATGTTCTTGCGAAGCAATGCCGGTATTAAAATTTTCGACAAGTTTATTCTTAAGCTGCCTGTTTTCGGCGATATCTCTAAAAAAATAAATATTGCGCGTTTTGCCAGAACGACTTCTTCGCTGATAAAAGGAGGAGTATCTATAAGTACAGCTTTAAAAACCGTTTCAAAAACTTTGTCTAATTACTATTATAAAGAATCGATCAATATTGCCGCCGAGAAAATTGAAAAAGGAGATACTTTAAAAGATATACTGGCGGAACGGGAAAGTCTTTATTCGCCTCTTGTATTGCAGATGATCGAGGTAGGAGAGGAAACCGGATCGCTGGATACTATTTTAATGGATCTGGCGGAATTTTATGAAGGAGAAATCAATGAAACGACAAAAAATTTATCTACTATTATTGAGCCGATTTTGATGGTAATAATGGGTATTGCTGTTGGTTTTTTCGCGATTTCAATGATTCAGCCGATGTATTCAATAGGAGATTCAATTTAGGAGTAAAATTTCTAATTTCTAATTTCTAATTTCTAATTTCTAATTTCTAATTTCTAATCAATTTTTTAAAGAGATGTTAAACAAAGAAAAAGGTTTTACACTCATAGAGATTATTATTGTGATTGCTATCATATCAATCATTGCGGTAATTTCCATTGTTTCTTGGCGATCTTTTTCTGATGTTACAAATTTAGGCAATACCGCGAAAATGATAGAAATAAAAATAAAATTGGCAAAAAGTTATTCATTGAGCGCGTTGAATGATGTTAACTATGGAGTTCATTTAGAGGCTGCAAATGTGACAATTTTTCCAGCCAATGTGGCATATAATCCTGTCGGACTCAACAATCAGGTTTTTGCTTTGACTGATGGCGTGGAAATATATAGCGGGGCGGGAAATAATATTGTTTTTAGCCGTTTGACCGGCGTTACGGATGACGCGGGCGCTATCGGCATCAGAATTATCAAAAGACCTTCCAAGACAAAAACAATTTCCATCAATGCTCAAGGACAAACCGGCACTGATAGTTTTGAAGCCAGTTCTATTCCGCCGATCGTGGAAGATACCGCGAACAATATTAATGCAAGGCATATCCATTTTAATCTTTCGGCGTGGAGCATTCAGAGCAATCCGCCTATAACAGATTTAATTTTTAGAAAGGGCGATGGGACGCTTATTGAAAGTATTAATACTGCTTCTTTTTTCAACGCTGGCATATTTGATTGGCAGGGATCGGTTACGGTTGATGCCGTAGCGCAAAATTTAAGGATTCATACTCTGGACACAAATGGCACTACTCTTTGCGTAATTCGGGACAGGATGCAAAACAGCAAAACGATTAAAATATCTTTTATAGATAGCGGAATTACAAAAGAAATCGTAACTTATACGGAGAATGTGGATGGCACGGTTACTGTTTCTCCGAATTACTCTTTTGTTGATAATCCAATTGAGGCGCAATAATTTTTTAGATAATCGTAAAATTATGAAAATAAAAAATATCAGCCAAAAAGGTTTCGGGTTGATTGAAATACTTTTAGTGGTTGGCGTGGGAATGGCGACTTTTTTGGGCATTGAACAATATTTAAATTTGTCTCTAAAAGCGGCGCTTCAAGATTCTCATCAGACGGAAGCGCTTTATTGGGCTAAGGCGAATTTAGAACAAGCGCGAGCGGTTCGCGATGAAGATTGGGCGTTACTTTTCAATTTGACTACTTGTAGCCAGTATAAGTTTATAGTTAATAATGCTACTACGCCTGAAAGTTGGGAAGTGCAGACAGGAACGCGGAATGAAGGACGTTATGTGGTTTGGTTTACTATTTCCCGAGTGCAGAGAGATGCACTTGATAATATTACTGCTGCAGATTGCATTATTATTCCTTACGATTCCAATACTTTTAAAATCAATTCTAATGTTTCGTGGGACGAAAGCGGCGCGGCAAAACAGATAAGCATTTCAGAATATTTGGTTAATTTTAAATGATAAATTTTTATTATGCAATTCAAAAAAACTATAAATAATAAAATTTTAAAAAACAAAAAAGGATATACATTGATAGAAATGCTGCTTTATGTTGCTCTTTTAGGAATTATTATGGTGGTGATCGTGGGGGTTTTTTTCGTGATCAGCCGTACGAATAGCAGAATAGTTACTTTAATTGAAATAAACTCCAATGCTTATTCGGCAATGGAAAGAATGGTTTATGAAGCAAGCAATGCTAAAAAAATATATCTTCCCACCAGTAATTTCACGAATTATAATTATAATGGGACAAAAGCGGCGCAATTTTCTTTAGCCACCAGTCAGGCGGTTCCGGCCAATGAAAGCATCGTTTATATAGATTTTTATCTGGAGGATAATACGATTTTTATGAAGCAAGAGGGATTAAGTCCCATTGCTTTAACTTCCTCGAATGTTTCCGTACAAAACTTGAATTTCTATTATTATAAAAACGGTACGCGCGAGTCGGTGGAAATTAATTTTACGGTTAAGTCAAATAATATTTTAAACACGGAAACAAAAATTGATCTTTCTACTGTTATCGCGCTTCGATCATGATATTTAATTTAAAAAAATGAAAAATATTTTTAAAAAAAACAGTTCGCGGGGTTTTGCCGGCATTATCGCTCTTCTTACGGTTTGCAGTTTGGTATTAATTTTAACTTTTTCTTTAAGCGCGAGCCTTTTTACCAAAAAGCAAATCAGCAAAAATTTATATAATTCTCTAAAGTCTTATTATTTAGCGGAGTCGGGAACCGAAGATGCCATAGTGCGAGTTCTAAAAAATTATAATTATGGCCCGACAAACATATTTACTTTAGACGGCTCGACAATAGACCAGAATATTTCCGAAAGCGGCAACACGACAACCATTGATGTTTCCTCTTCTTATTTGAATAATGTCAGGAAATTAACATCGTCTTTAACAGTAACTACCACGGCGGTTTCTTTTTATTACGGGGTTCAGGTTGGCGAAGGCGGGCTGACAATGGGAAATAACGCTTTAGTAATCGGCAACATATATTCAAATGGCATAGTTACCGGAGGCGGCTCTGTAATTACAGGGGATGTTATAGTTGCCAACGGTATGGCTTTAAGCGGCATAGTCGTTAAAGGTAATGTTAAGGCTAATTCTATTGTAAGCAGTAAGATTTGCGGGGACGCTTATTATCAAAATATTGATGCTACTTCGACTAATTTTTTAAATAGCCCAACCTCGCCTACGTGTTCTTTGCCTTTAACTAGCGGGACAGCGCATCCTGGCAGTACGGATATGCCCGTTGAAACAATGCCAATTACTATTGATACGATTAGAAGCTGGGAAGAGGATGCGGAAGCCGGAGGAGTTTATTCTGACGCGGCGCATTGCAATCCTCAAGTTAATATATCGATTGGTCCGGCCAAGCTTAATTGCAATCTTACGGGAGCAAATGGAATTAAAATTACTTTAACCGGCACTTTATGGGTAAACGGAAATATTATATTGCCAAACAATGTAATTGTGGAATTGTCAAGCGGTTACGGCGATAATAGCGGAGTAATTATTGCTGACAATATCGGCAATGAAACCGTAAATGGAGTCATTACTACATCTAATAACGCGATTATTTGCGGGTCGAACGGTTACAATTCAGGCAGTGGCACATGCAATGTGTCCAATGAAACTTACATTATGTTTTTATCAACGCATTCAGGCGCTACCAATGCTATTAATATTTCCAATAATGCTACAGGCGCTATATTTTACGCGTTTGCCGGAATTGCAAATGTTGCGAATAACGCCAGTATCAAAGAAGTAACCGCGTATAAATTAATTTTAGCAAACAACGCGACGGTTACTTATGAAAGTGGGCTGGAAAACGCGACTTTCAGCAGCGGGCCCGGCGGAGGGTGGGAGATTATTAGCTGGAACGAAACGGAATAATTTGGTATAATAAAAGTTATAAAGTTATAAAGTTATAAAGTTATAAAGTTATAAAGTTATAAAGTTTAAGATTTTTCTTTTGCTTTATAAACTTTAAAAACTTGATGAACTTTATAACTCAGTCATGGTTTTTGATATTATCAGAGAATCATTTAATAATTTGCCGGCCTTTGGCTTGGATTTTTCAGATCGCTCTATCAAAGTGATGCAATTATATCGCGACGGAAAAAGAATAAAAATTCTCAGTTCAAACAGAAGAAAGATTCCGTCAGGGCTTTTAGTCGACGGAGAAATTAAAGATGCCGACGGGCTAGTTAAAGAAATTCACGAAACATTAAAAACCGCAAGCCCCTTTCCCATTAAAAACAAAGAAACAATTTTAAGCCTTCCTGAATCAAAATGTTTCATAAAAGTCATTAAAATGCCCAAATTGAATATTGACGAGATTGAAGAAACGATTCGTTTTAAGGCGGAAGAATATTTTCCATTAAACGCCGAAGAAATGTATTTAGACTGGCGCTTGCTTGATACTACGGAGTGCCCGATAAACAACAAGGGGGATTGCACGGATATATTAGTGGCGGTAGCTTCAAAAAATATAGTTGAATCATATTTAGAAGTTATGGACAAAAGCGATTTGATTCCGGTTGTTTTTGAAGCGGAATCAGTGGCGACTACTCGCGCATTGCTAAGGGATGAGGCGTATACGACAGGTTCCGTTTTGATAGTCGATCTGGGAAACGACAGAACCAGCTTTATTTTTTATAAATATCCGACTTTAAAGTTTACTCAAAGCATTCCCGTTTCAGGCGAGAAATTTACCTTAGCCGTAGCAAAGGGCTTCAAAATTAGTTTTCAAAAGGCGGAGAAAATGAAGTACGAGATGGGTCTTTCCCGCGACTCCGAAGCAGGGGAAAAAGTTTATGAATTATTGCTGCCTCTTATGGAAGATTTGGTTTCAAATATCAGTAAGTCGATAGATTATTATAATGATTATTTTGGGACTTCGTCCAAAGAAGATTTTAAAATAGTAATTTGCGGAGGCGGAGCGAATCTGAGAAGCATTGATACTTTTTTGTCAAAGGTGCTGGACAAATCAGTGGAATTTGCCAATCCTTGGAGAGAAATTAACGCGACGCGTCTCATTGGCCAGGGATCGGCAGCCAGGTGCCGCACTCTTTTTTACACTACCGCATTGGGCTTGTCTTTATATAATTTGTCTAATTGATTTTTTATATGATTTCTTTGAATCTTTTGCCCCCCGAGAGGAAAGAGATTTTTCGCTGGAGGCAATATGTTAAAAAAACAATTTTGAACGGAGTCAGATTGATTTTTTTGTTAATTTGTTTTTTCGTTCCTCTTTTTGCGATTAATATTTATTTATTGGGAGAGATTAATATTCTTGATGCCCAGATTGATTCTTATGAAAAGACGGAAAATATACACCAGCTGAACTCAATGGAAAAATCTTTTAAGGAGATTAACAGCGCTTTGGTAAAAATTAACAAAATCAACGAAGGTCAGATTTATTGGATCAGCGTTTTTGAAAAAATAACGACGATTACGCCTCTTAATATTCAAATTTTTTCTTTGCAAATTGAGACGGATGGGGGATTTGTAATCGTTGGCAACGCGAAGACAAGAGAGGATGTTTTGGAATTTGGAAAAAGATTGAAAAATTCTTCCGATTTTAGCGATATTCAAACGCCATTGGATAATTTAATAAAAAGCGACGATATTGATTTTAAATTTACGGGAAAAATCATACTCGATAATTTTAAAGCAATCTATGTTAAAAAATGAAAAAGAAAAATTTTTTTTATTCGCAATCATTATTTTAATTATTGCCGGTTTATTAATATGGCAAGGGATTATTGGCATTAGCGCGAATATTAACAATAGCATTAGCGAATTAAAAGATAAAAAAGTTTCTATTAATGTTTATAATCTGAAAGGGAAATCTTTGGAACTGGAGCGCGAAGCTTACAACTTTTCTAAAAACGAGATTGATAAAATTAATAATTATTTTGTTTACGCCAGCGATAATGACGATACGGAGTTTACTTCTTTTTTTGGGCAATTAGATAGCATTGCAACGCAATCCGCTCAAAAAGAAAAAACTTTAGCCATAGATTTATATCAGAGAGAATCCGTCGTTCCAAAAGATAAAAAAAAGCCAAGCGATTTGAAAAATTCCGCTTCTCTGGAGAGCAATAAGGAAGATAGCAGGCTGTTAAAATTAACATTGCGGAGTAATTTTGAAAGCTTGCTTAAGTTTATTTCTTATTTGGAGGCAATGCCTTATTATGTTTATATTGAATCGGTAAATATAAACATTGACGGCGGCGCGGGAGCGAGAAAAAAAATGAATGAGGATGTTTTGACAAGCAATTCTCCCGATCTGCAAACAGTTTTAATTATAAAAGTTTTTAGAAAAACGAATATACTATGAGCAATAAAAATTATTTTAAAAATATTAGCGCGAAAGTCAGCTTTGCGGCAAAATATTTCAGGGTTTTTAGGCTTTTGGTTATTATTGCTTATTTATTTTATTTAGAGATGCTGGTGGTTAATGTTTTTTCCGCCGTAGAATATATTCCGAGCACTGATGAAGTGAAAAGAAGATTTTCGCCGATTACGGCTAAAAATGAAGTTATTAATTCAATCGAAAGATATTTTTTGGAGAAGGAAAATAATTTAGTTAAAAACTTGCAAAGAGAAGATAGAAACAATCCCTTTTTGCCCCATAAAACGGAGAATTTGAATTTTATAGATAGCGCTAGCGCTCCTGAAAATAGTATTCCCGAAAGCAATGCGATTAATTGACGGGCTGTCTTTATTAGAAATAATCTATATGATCGGCTTTATTAAATCTATCTTAGCCGCCGCAAGTTAGATTAATAGAGCGCATAAGTTCACACATACATAGAGTTGACTTTTTTTATAAAAATGTTATTATTCTTTAGCATTAAACTCTTATGAGTTTATTTTAATATAGTTTAATTACGCTCTCGTAGCTCAATGGATAGAGCAAGACCCTTCTAAGGTCGAGATATAGGTCCGATTCCTATCGAGAGCGCTAAAAAAGTTAAAAATTAAAAATGAAAAGTTAAAAATTGAAGACGAAGATGCTTGATCCTGATTTTTGAAGCGGGATTTTTTGTATTTAAGCGGAAATTCGGGTATAATACTATTGGATATTAAGATATTGAATATTGGGATATTAAGAATCTTTGAAATTTTTTTAATGATTAATATCAAATATCGAATATCCAATATTTGAATTATGCCAAAAACGCTAAAGTTCCCTCCCGGCTTTCTCTGGGGTTCGGCGGTTTCTTCTTATCAAGTGGAAGGCGGGATTGAAAATTCAGATTGGTCGCGCGATTATCCGGCCGGCAAAGCTTGCGATTATTATAATCGATACGAGAAATATTTTGATTTGGCTAAGGAGCTGGGCCAGAATATCCATCGTTTCTCAATTGAATGGTCGCGGATCGAGCCGGAAGAAGGAAAATTCGACAAAGCCGCGGTTGAGCATTATAAAAAAATGCTTTTGGCTTTGCGCCAAAGAAATATAAAATCAATGGTGACGATTTGGCACTGGACCAATCCTCTTTGGTTCGCTAGAAAAGGCGGATGGGAAAATTCAAAATCTTCGGAATATTTTGCTCGGTTTGTAAAATTCGCAGTTCCCGAGCTGGATAATTTGGTTGATTTTTGGGCGACTTTGAACGAGCCAGGAGTTCTTTTGTCCCATGGTTATCTTGCGGGAATTCATCCTCCGCATAAAAAAAGTATTCTAGGATTTGCAAAGGTATATGGAAATTTAATCAAAACGCATAATGCGGCATATAAGATCATTCATAGTTTTAACCAAAAAGCGAAAGTAGGGATTATTTATAATGCTACTTTTGTAAAGTCTGCGCATAAAGATTCTATTGTCGAGAAAATATGCGTTAAAATATGGGAATATCTTCGCAACCGCATGTTTTTAAATGCTGTAAGAAATAATGCCGATTATCTAGGTCTCAATTATTATTTTCCTGATAATATCGAATTTACGCCTTTTAAATTTCCATTTATCGGGATGAGTAATCGTTCTAAAGAAATCACTGATATGGGATGGGAGATATTTCCGGAAGGAATTTACCATACCTTAAAAGATTTAAAAAGATATAATCTGCCGATTTATATTACCGAGAACGGCATTGCTGACGCCAAAGACGCAAAGCGCGCCAAATTTATTATTGATCATTTGCGCTGGATGCATAAAGCGATAAGCGAAGGAGTGGATGTCAGAGGATATCTTTATTGGTCATTGCTTGACAATTTTGAGTGGACTTACGGATTTAGTAAAAGATTTGGTTTGATTGAAATGGATTTTGGCTCTTTGGAAGCCAGAATTCGTCCAAGCGCGCTAAAATATGCCGAGATATGCAAAAGCAATAGAATTATATTAGATATTAGATATTAGATATTAGATATTAGATATTAGATATTAGATATTAGATATTAATTTTAAAATATCAAATATCGAGTATTAAATATCCGGATTGATGTTTTTTTGGATTATAATTACAATTATCGCACATCTCTTGAATGCCATCGTTTTTATTATCGATAAGCATCTTGTTTCGAAAACCGTGATGAAGCCGGTAGCTTATGCTTTTTATTCGTGCGTTTTTTTGTTTGTCTATTTGGCGCTTATTCCATTCGGTTTCGTTGTTTCCGAATTTAAATATACGATTATCGGCATCGCCATAGGCGTTTTATTTACTTTTATTTTGCTGGTTTTTTATAAAGCGATTCAGGCGGGAGAAAGCACGAGAATTGTTCCCGCAGTAGGAGGCCTGACTCCGGTTTTTACTTTTATATTGGCATATTTGTTCATTGGCGAAAGATTAGAAATTACACAAGTTATCGCGCTTGTTTTATTTATTTTCGGAGGTTTTTTGTTGTCTTCCAAAATCAGCAAAGAGCATTTAAAAATAATAAAGGGAGCGAAGATGGCGGTTTTAGCCGCTTTTCTTTTTGCCATTTATTATACTTTGATGAAATTTTTATTTTCGCATATTTCTTTTTTGAGCGGATTTATCATTATTCAGATTGGAGCTTTTCTGGGAGCTGTAATTCTCGCGTTGCCGGCTAGGAACAGGAAAGCCATATTTGCTCCGGCGAGCGCGGCCGGCGCTATGAAAAAAAAAGCATTATATTTATTTGTGCCTGATAAAATTTTAGGCGCCGTAGCGGGTTTTTTGATTCCGTATGCGATTTCCATGGAAGCGGCCAGCGTGACGGTAATTAATTCCTTGCAGGCGGTTCAATATGTTTTTCTCCTGGTTTTCGCGATAATTTTATCAAAAAAATCCCCTTCTTTTTTTAAAGAGCAGATAGGGGAAAAAGTAATTAAAAGAAAAATAACCGCGATAATATTGATAGGAATTGGATTGCTTATTATTTCTTGGGGGTAAAAATAACAGAAGATTGTAAATTAATATATAAAAATAACAACTATGAGAAAACGCAAATTAATAAAAAGGATAGTTTATATTTTCTTTGCCGCCGCGATAATTTATATCAGCATTGACTATTCCGCCCCTAAAGAAAAAATGTCTTTTGGCGTTACTTTTAGCAAGCCGTTTGCTGAATTTATGGGTCTTGATTGGAAAGAGGCATATTTATCGGCTTTTAAGGATCTGCAAGTAAAAAAAATTCGGCTATCTTCGTATTGGAATGAAATTGAGCCTTCTCGGGAAGTTTTTCAATTTGATGATTTGGACTGGCAGATCAGTGAAGCAAAAAAAAATAACGCGGATATTATTCTTGTGTTAGGGCAAAAACAGCCGCGCTGGCCGGAGTGCCATATTCCCGACTGGGCAAAAAACCTTCCTTTGCGAGACAGGCAAGACAAGCTTATGAATTTAATTAAAACAGTGGTAGATCGCTATAAAAATGAAAAAAATATTGTCGCTTGGCAGGTTGAAAATGAGTTTTTTTTCCATTTTGGCGAATGCCCGGAATATGATACTGATTTTTTTGACAAGGAAATATCCTATGTTCGCTCTCTTGACGATAGCCGCCCGATTATAATTAGCGATTCTGGTGAATTGAGCAGCTGGTATAGGGCGGCTAAAAGAGCCGATATTCTGGGCACTACTATGTATCGGACTGTCTATAATGAAAAATATGGCTATTTTGTCTATCCCATACCGGCATCTTTTTATACCGTGAAAGCGGAATTAATAAAAGCGATAACCGGGGTTAAAAAAGTTATTGTTGTTGAATTGCAGGGAGAAGCTTGGGGTCCGCAAATGCCCAACGAAATGACTATGGAGGAGCAACTAAAATCAATGAATTCCGAAAAACTTAAGAATATAGCGGAATATGCCAGAAGCGCCGGATTTTCGGAAAGTTATTTTTGGGGCGTGGAATATTGGTATTGGCTGAAAAAAATAAAGGGGGAGCCGGGAATGTGGGAAGAGGCGAAAAAGATTTTTGGGGAATAATGAAGCGCGGGATATAATTTATTTATGTTAAAATAATGGCAACTATCGCTGTTATTGCGAGGATGAAAAATAAAGCATAAACTATAAAATTTCTAATTTCTATTTCGAAGCAATTTAATAGGGTTGACATTTTCTTATTTTTCGCTACAATAATAGGATGTTTGGAGGCATAAAGCGCCCTCGTGGTGAAACGGATATCACATCAGTCTTCGGAACTGTTGTTGGGGGTTCGATTCCCTCCGAGGGCACCAGCGAGGAAATGTCAAATTCGCCTCGCTGGTGCTGTATTCTAAAGATAGTTCGAACGCATTTCGCCGCTTGCGGCGGCGAGGAAAGCCCTCCGCGAAATTCAGAAAACGCGGCGGAGCCGCGCCGATAAAAACTGCCAAAGAACCTGTTAAAAACATCGGCTCTAACCATATTTTGGGGAAAAGAAAATTTTTTAATCATAAGGTCGAAAATTTTAACTAAATAATTCAAATATATGAATCAAAAAGGCATTTCTTCAATCTTAATAATTTTAATCATTGTCGGAGTTTTAGTTGGAGGCGGTCTGGTTTGGTATTATCAAAAGACGCTTCAAATAATATCTAAACCAGCGCCGCAAGTAACTCCTGTTGACGAAACCGCCAATTGGAAAACTTATCGGAATGATGAGTATGGGTTTGAGGTGAAATATCCTACGGCGTGGGAAATCTCTAGTGATAAATCGGGTGTTACAATTAGCCCTAATACGCCAACAACAATGAGCCTCAAAGAAAGACAAAATCTTAGCGAATTATGGCCGAGTTTTTCTATTGGTTTTACTGATAATAAAAATAATTTGAGCTTGAACGATTTTTTTAAAAAAGAAATACTACCGAATTTAAGATTGGATATCGATCATAAAGTTCAGCAGGTAAAAATTGGCAATAATGACGCTATTGTTTTCGTTGAACTCGGCATGATCGAAAGTAAAGAGTATATTATGGCCCAAAATAGCAAGTTTGTAGAAATATTTTTTGCGAATGAAGAGGTGATTCCAAACACACCGGTGGTACCAATATTTAACCAAATTCTTTCCACCTTCAAATTTATCAAATAATCTATTACTTACACTTGCCGTCAAAGAAAAACTCGAAATTATCATCGGAGCGGCGGCGGAGCCGCACCGCTCAAAACCGCAAAAGAACCCGGAGAAAAACATCGGCTCGAACCATATTTTAATTTTGGGGGAAGAAAATTTTTTAATCATAAAATCTAAAATTATTAACTAATAATTATATGAATAAAAAAGGTTTTACAAATATCATTTTGATTATAGTTGTTGTGGCCATTATCGTTCTTGGTGGATATTTCCTCTTTTCTAAAAAATCTGTAGCCCCTATCGAAACACAACAATCTAATAAAGCAGAAAATAATTTCCAGTATGGCGAAGTCATAAAAAACAAAATCGGAATTAATGGTGGAATAATGCAAAACGCGGAAAAATCAGTTATCGTAACTATTCCTCCATTAAAACAAGAAACGGAATTTACCTTGAGTTTTAAGAAAAGTAATTTTGAAGTAAGGTCTGGCATAGGTTCACCGATAACAATTAGCATTTCCCCTGATATAAACCTCATGGATTCGCCGACACCGATAAATATAAAAGTAAAATATGATGCAAAATATAATTTACCCGTACCATACTTGATTGATGAAAAAAATAAGTTGCACTCGGTAGACATGGGTGGATTAGATAAAGAAAATCATTATTTTACAATGCATACATTTCATGGCGGTGATTACTCTTGGATTTATGCGAATTAATAATTAAAAGAATTTGCCGCCAAAGAAAAATTGGAAATTGTCAGCGGTGCGGCTCCGCCGCCTTTCCAAAAAGAACATTGAAGGCCTTATTAAAGAAAAATATGAATTTATCATCGGAGCGAGAATTAAAAATGAAACTGAGAAAATTAAACAGGAAATAATCGCCAAAACCGGAGGACTGGAAAACGGACAAAATATTATTCTGGATAAATCAGACAAAACCAGATTGATAATTTCCTATTCAGACAAACGAAGAAAAAAAGACAAGCATAATCGGGAAAAAGGGATTAAGAAATTACAGGAAAAAATCAAATCGGGAAAATTGACAAAATCCAGCATTAACAATCGCGGATATAATAAATTTTTGAAGCTTAATGGCTCTGTGGCCGCCGCTCTTGATAATGACAAAATAAAAAACGACGAATTATGGGATGGACTGAAAGGATATGCAACCAATACCCGATTAGAAGCTGATAAAATAATCAAAAATTACAGCCATCTTTGGCAGATTGAAAAAGCGTTTAGAATCTCCAAAACTGATTTGAGAATTCGCCCTCATTTGCATCGCTTTTGTCGCTTATACGATTTACAAAGAGCTGGAAAGACTTCTTAATGAACATAAAGCCGGTTTTAGCCCCAAACGAGCGGCTGAACTTACGCATAATATGTATGAAATAGAATACATATTGCCGCATTCAAAGCATAAAGCCAAAACCTTGCTAAGAATGGACGCGGAACAACAAATCCTTTACGGCATTATTTACAAATGATTTAGGGTGTTTGAATGTGGAAGTCAGGAAACCGCCAATTGATTTTTTCAGCCAAAATTCCCTACAATTTGGTTGCCGAGCCCGCCGAAGCGGGCGAGGCGAATTTGACATTTCCTCGCTGGTGCTGTATTCTAAAGATAATTCGAATGCATTTCGCCGCCTGCGGCGGCGAGGAAAGCCCTCCGCGAAATTCAGAAAACGCGGCGGAGCCGCGCCGATAAAAACTGCCAAAGAACCTGTTAAAAACATCGGCTCTAACCATATTTTGGGGAAAAGAAAATTTTTTAATCATAAGTAATAAATTAAACTAAATTATTATGAGTAATACAAACACTAAAAATTTACAAACATTTTTTGTATCCGTTTTGATAGTCACTTTGTTGGTAATAATTTTTGGATTTACTCGAATCGCTCACGCCGTTCCCGCCGCCCCAAGTCCAACTTGTGAGATAAACGCAACTGTATTGGGTGTCCAAAAAGTAAAAACTGATCCGGAACAACCACCCGGACAAAATTTTTATTTCTATGCTGTAAAACTCAAGATACATAGCAGCTCTGTGTACCAACAGGAAGGTTACGGGTCGTGTGATAAGTTGATAAATTTGGAACAAGATCCGATTTTGCATTTAAGCGAATATGACAAAACTCCAATAAAGGTAGAGCAAGACATAAATGCCAAAATAAAATTTGGTGGTGATGAATGGTTCCATGGATATTTCTTATCAGACATCAAAATTCTTACAAATACAACAGAGAAACCAACATTACCTCCTAACGAACCAGATAAAACCGTCAAGATCAAGAATTCAAGCGAAATATCTGCTATTCTCGTTGAGCAAAAACTTGTAACTTCGGTTGAAAGTATCAAATTAGACAATCAGCGTTATAATGTCACAGGATATCGGGCAGCGAGATTGTTCTGGTTATTTCCCGTAAAACTGGAATTAAAATTTATCGTTGATGCAAAAACTGGGAATGTAGAGAGTGTCTCAAAACCATGGTGGTCCTTTCTTGCCTGTTAATATTTTTTCAAAGAGCGTGCCGCCAAAGAAAAACTTGAAATTATCATCGGCGCGGCGGAGCCGCGTTTTGTTGGGCTGGCTCCTCGCCGCCGCAGACGACGAAATGCGTTCGAACTATCTTTAGAATACAGCACAAAAACATATTAACATACAAACATTTTAACATATTAACACTAATTCATTTAAACATACTAGCATATTAACACTTTAACATAACTTAATTTTTAGTCTCATTTATATTTTATCACTGATATTTCAAAAAACACCTCGAATGTACAAAATATTATTAAGATTAAAGATCTTCAATAATTGTTAATATGTTAAAATGTTAGAATGCTAATATGATTGTGTTAAAATGTTATTATGCTAACGGTTATGCCTGCTCACTTTCATTCTGCATATAACCGCTAACATGCTAAAATGAGTTCGGGTTCGTAGCTCAGTTGGTAGAGCAGGGGACTCTTAATCCCAAGGTCGTGGGTTCGATCCCCACCGAACCCACAAAATCATTATAACATTATAACATTATAAATATCTGGTTATTTTTTATTTCAATTTGTTAATATGTTAATACGTTAAAATGTTAAAATGAATCTGGTGGCTATGGTGTAGCGGTAACACAGCAGGCTGTGGCCCTGTTATCTCGGGTTCGACTCCCGATAGTCACCCCAAGCGGGAGAGACAGCGACAAACTCGCTGTTTTTCTTTTTACCCAATTGATAATTCGATGGTCCTAACCTATCATATTCAATTTTAGCTTTTTTGTTAAGGTTAGAAATGGATATTAGCCAATTTCACTTCCGCCTCGTTCGGCTTTATCTCGTTTTTCGTATTCCTGCCTCGTCAGAACAACGCTGTTTGTATTATTAAATATAGCTGAAACAGAAAGATCAGCAAAACAAAAAAGGTTTTAATAAACCTTTTTATATTCTCTATCTAATCTTAATTTTTTTATTTTATTCTTTCATCAAATTCTTCTTTAGTGCACATTTCATTTGTTACTAAAAATTTCATTAAATTATCAATCATATATTTATTGATTTCAGGGTGGTTAGCTGGTACAGGAAATGATTTTCCGTTATGAATGCATTTTATTTTAATTTGATGTTTTCCAGCTGATTTTATTTCTAGACCTATTGATTCTAGCCATTTTAATATGTCGCGTTTAAATTTTTTTGATTTAATATCAGTATATCCGCTCATAAACTTTTATCTCTAGGCTACTTTCAGAGCTTCTTTATTTTTAATAAAATCAAAACTAGACTCAGTAATACTGCCGTCATTCAATGTTTTCATTACTTCCGGTTTTGGAATATATGTTTTAAGATTACTAATTGCATCTATATAGTCATCAGGAATATCATAAACAGCTACCACAGCATCATTAACCATTTCTATAAATTCTTTTGCATTATATGCCTGAGTCATAAATTGATTATTATCAGCAGTAATACATCCAACAATAAACTTACCATCCCTTTTCCATTTTACCTCAATTTCTAAAGGTAAACGATTATAATACGCTTCAAGCGCTGGATAGTTTAATTTTTGTCTCAATATATTTTTTTTAATAAATTTTTGTAATTCTTTTGTAAGATAATTCATATAAAAAATTATGTATATAAGTTTTATTTTAAACAATACCTTATAATCTTTATCTTGTCAATAGCATTAGTTTTAAGAATAATTAAAATAGTTGAAGATAAAATAATAATTTCGACTTTATTAAATTTTATTTTATCCACTGGTTTAATTTTCTTTATTAAAATTTTATCACAATAGTGGTGTCTCGTCAATAAATGAGTAATCCACAATTAAAATCAATGACGACGCAAGTTATTATTGCTTGTAATTGCTCTTCTAAAAATCATTTCACCTCACTTCCGGCACATAAAAATCTTTATCTAAAGCAAAATTTATAAACTAGGTTCTAATGTCCTCCACTACACGCTCCCAAGCGGGAGAGACAGCGGCAAGCTCGCTGTTTTTCTTTTTGCCCAATTGATAATTCGCCGGTTCTAATCTTTGCTTTTATAATTTTCATTTTGATACAATTCTTGACTTTTTCGTCCGTTTGAGCTATCTTGTAGATAACAATTTAATTGCCTAACCCTTGTAAATTTTTTATAAGGCATGGCAAAAAGTCAGGTAATGAATAGAGAACCCATCATGGGGTCGCATTACCTGCCATACTGGGAAACTGGTATGAGTGGCTTCGGCCGCTACCTGTGGTGGGCTTTGTGTAAATATCTAGCCTAAAAACTCCCAAGAAATAAAATTACAATGAGAATTATATGATTTATAAACATCGGTATTTTATTTTAAACGACGACAGCCGAGAAGTTGTTGATGAGTTTGGTAGGCAAACAGCTATTACCGGCAACACTTATTTGTTATTGTTTTTTCTATGCAAAGAAGGGACTTTTACGACTGTAACCGATTTAAACGATTTTATTGATCGCGAAGCTGATATAAACGAAGAAAATATCAGGCAATATCGCTACAAAATTAAACTGGCGCTTGGACACGATGTAATCATATATAAAAATCAGCGGTATTCTATTGACGGAGAAGTTAAAAAATTAGAAAAAATCGAAAGCAAAACAGAAATTAAAGAAAACCTTGCTTCTGATATTCCTCAAAAACAAGCCACAGAAAACCATATTACGGTTTTAATACGGTCATTAGGATATAATTTAACTATGAAATTGAAAAATACTAAAATTTTATTATTCCTTATAATTTTATTGGCGGTATTTGGTATTTACTACTATTCAAATTCCGGCTCGCAAAAATGTGATATAAAAGGCAATATCTCGGGAGATAAAATATACCATTTACCCAATTGTCTTTCTTATACAAAAACTACCATTGATGAGAGTAAAGGGGAAAGATGGTTTTGCTCGGAAAAAGAAGCTATTGAAGCCGGATGGAGAAAAGCTAAAAATTGCGATTAATAAATTTTGAATAATCCTATGAAACATTTTCCATATTCAGCGAAAATTCTATTTCTTGCCTTGTTGTTTTATGGAATTGTTATGGTAAATACAACCGCTCAAGCTCACCCTGGCCGAACAGACTCGTCCGGTTGCCATACTTGCAGAACCAATTGCTCGTCTTGGGGCTTGAGTAGCGGAGAATATCATTGCCATAGGGCTAAAACTACCGCGCCTCAGCCGAAAGAGCCGATCAAGAGTAAGTATGGCGAAAATGGTACAGGATATACAAAGCCAGCGCCTGAATACAAGAGTCCGGCAAATAATACAGTAAAGACAACGCCAACCCCAGAATATAAAAGCCCGTCGGTATCAGTGCCAAAAAATACCGAACAACCTAAACCTGTTGTTAGTCAATCCGCACAGCCACAACCTCAAAAAGGATTTTGGCAATGGTTATTTAATTTGTTTAAATAATTTAATTTAGAATATGGACAAAAAACTAACTTACGCTTTAATAATCGGGATTTTAACAATAAGTTTTTCGATTGCTTATTATTTCTTTGCTTTTTTGCCGACAAATGAAAAAAATAGAGCAGTACAAGAAGCTAAAGAAAAACAAGAAATAATCGCTCAGCAAGATTTAGAAAACAATATTAAATGCAAAGAGGCTGGAGATAAATTGTATAACGCAAAAGTTATTGAAGAAGAAGAGTTTAATTTTTACTATGATCCAGAATTTAGATTTAATAAAAATTTAAACACCTGTTTATACAAAGGAAAATCTACAGAGGCATTAGGTTTTTCGGAAAGTTTTATACAAGATGTCTATAGTAATGAAATTATTTATGTATGGCGTCGAAATGAGAGCAAGATAGATATTATCGGAAATGAACAAGATTTTAATAAAAAATATACTGAGTTATTTAAGAATTAATTGCTAGTTTGTAAAAAATAATTCAAGATTATGGACAAAAACAAATTAATTTTACCGATTACAATTTTATTAGCAAGTATTATTTTGGGCGGTTTTTATTATGCGAGTGAAACAAACAAGCAAAAAGAGGAATTAACTTTAAAGAAAGAACAACTAAGACTTGAAACAGAAAAAAGAGAAGCTGTAAAAATATGTTCTAGCCTTCCTGCTTCGAATATTGCCGGTAATATTGAAAAAAACTATAAAGCTTGTCTAAAAACTAATGGTTTTGATGAACCGGAAAATAGCGTGATAGATCAAGAGCTTTTTCAAAAAAAACAAGAATGTAAAGTGTATCAAAATAATATTGAGCAAAAAATAAAAAGTTTTGATTTTAGCAATGAAAATGTTGTGATAACTAATTTTTTGGACGAAGCGTGGTTTAGCCCAACTTTAAATACCTGTTTATATTCTTTAGAAGAATGGTCACGATATTTAAAAGATGATACGCGAGAAATAGGATACAGTATTTATGATTATTTAGAGAATAAAATAATATATCACACATCTGCTAGAGCAGAATTTCAAAAAAGTAAAGCTGAATTTAAACAATAATTAATTTAATAGTATGATTGTAATTTTAGGAGCATTATTATGCTTTGTGGCAGTTATCTGGTTAGCTTGGAATAATCCAGAATAAACTATTTTAAAATCATAATTTCTAAAATTTATGGACAAAAAACTAACTTACGCTTTAATAATCGGAATTTTAACAATAAGTTTTTCAGTTGCTTATTATTTCTTTGCTTTTTTACCACAAAAGGAAAAAGTAAAAGTAGAGCAACAGGCAGATTTACAAAAGTCACAATCAGAAAATAAAACAACTATAATCACGAGAAAAGACGAATTCGAACTTGAAGGTTTTATTAATGATTATTTTTATCGCCGTCAGATAAAAGATTCAAATTCTTCTTTTTCTGATTTCAGTGCGTATGGATCGGTTGTTGGAAAGTCAATTATTGTTTATGTATATCCCAAAAAAGTTTTTTCTCAAATTGAAACCGATTACATTAAGACCATGATAAAGGAAGGGTTGCAACTAACATTACTTGATTTTCCTGATTTAGCGTGGACAAAAGATTATTCTTTCGATATTATCGTCAGAGATTAGTCTTTTTAGAATTTGACACTATAAAGAGTTATTTTTAAAAATAAATATTATTAATTTTAAAACCCATGAAAAAAATCTTATCAATATTTCTCGTTTCGCTAATAATGGTTTTAAGTGTTTTTAACCTTGCGGAAGCAAAAACAATAAAAGTTAAGCCGTATTATAAACCCAGCACAGGAAGATATGTTCAGCCGCACTATAAAACCAGCCCCAATAAAACCAAATTCGATAATTACTCCACAAAAGGCAATTATAATCCCTATACCGGCAAAAAAGGATATGCAAGTCCTTATAAAACTTATAAGTTTAGATAAAATTTTATGGGGGAAGAAATAATAAAATTTATCAAAGAGTATGGAATAGGAGTTTTGTTTTGGATATTAATTATCGCCGGTGCCAGCGGTTTATTTTCTGAAAATTCAGAAAAATCCGATTTTCAAAGCAGTAGTTCGTCATATATGGACAATGATTATATTACGAATCACGATGAGGCAGTGGCGGAGTATAAAGAAAAACCGGATGGCACTTATACTGTGGAGGCTTGCAATCAAAGTACCGGCAGTTGTTATGATTTGGATGCCGATATTTCAGACGGAACAGTAGAACGAATTTATTTTTCAAATGGTGGGCATTTAGATATAGATGGTGCAGAATTAGACGAAGAAGGTTATGCTTCCGGAGAGAGCTATACCGTAGATGATGGTTACAATGGTGATAGCTGGGAAATAAATTGTTCAGATTGTGAATAAATAAATTAGCCAATATTTTAAAAAATAATTATTAATTTAAAAAATATGAAAACAAATTATGTAAAAATTGCGATATCGTTGTTGTTATTTTTCGTGTTGATTATGCCAGTTGTGTCTCAAGCAGAAGATCCGACTCCAACTCCCACCCCTGAAGTTACACCAACTCCTACACCAATTCCTACTCCTACACCAACTCCTGAAATTACTCCAACTCCGACTCCAACTCCGACTCCAACACCTACGCCAACTCCGACTCCAACACCTGAAATTACTCCAACGCCAACTCCAACACCTACGCCAACTCCGACACCAGCAAACGGACCAATAATCACATCGATTACACCGAGTAATATTTATAAAGGTACGTTGACTACGGTCAATGGCAGTAAATTTATGAATCTCGGACAGTATCAATATTCTTGTTATAATTGTAAAGTTTTGATTAATGGACAATCGGTGAGCGGTATTTATTCTTATAGTTGGTATGAAAATAAAATTTCTTTTACTATTCCAAGTGATGCTCAAAGTGGATATTTACAAATTCAAGACTCAAAAGGAAATTTAAGCAATAATTTTAATATTACTATATCTCAAGACCCCTCTACTATTGCGCCGATTATTTCTTCAGTTAATCCAAGAGTTATTACGCCTGGCGACACTATTTCGATATACGGAAATAATTTTGGTAGCACAAAAGGAAGCAGTGAATTGATAATTGGAGGTTCTTCCTATCCAAGTGGAACGATTTCTTTATGGTCCGATACAAAGATAGAATATAAAACATCTAGCTATTCAGACAATTTTAGTAAAAAAATAGAAGTAAAAAAATGCAAAAGTTATTTCGATTGTCTCGGTATTGTTTCTGGAGGATATTTTTATATTCAACCTAAAATAATATCTCTAGATTATACTGCTGGTGCAGTCGGATGGACTGTGACTATAAATGGGAAATATCTTAAAAATAGTAATGTAGCCTCAGACAATTCAGAAACATATAATGTTAAAGTTTATTTTAACGGAATTCCTGCTTTATTTCCGGCAAATAGAATATGGACCGAAAATTCATTGGAAGTTGTTGTGCCAAATAATGCAACCAGTGGAAATATATCGCTTGAAATTATTGCAAATACAGGCGAGAAGGTTACAACGATCGGTCCACGATTTGATGTTTGGGAAAAAATAAGCAATGATGAGTTTTCAAGCTCCCAGCTTTACTTAAAACAAATAAATTTACCACAAGCTTGGGGAATTGCCAGTAATCGCCGAGTTATTACAGTTGCCGTGATTGATGATGGAGTTTATAATAATCATCCTGATTTAAAAAATAAAATGTGGGAAAATACGGATGAGATTATTGGAAATGGTATTGATGATGATAGAAACGGATATATAGACGATCATTATGGCTGGGATTTTTTAAACAATACAAAAGATGTGACACCCACAGGCAGTCACGGAACACAAGTAGCCGGTATAATTGGAGCGGAAAAAGATAATGAAATAGGAATTGCCGGGATAAATTCGAATGTTAAAATAATGCCTTTAATTGTATGCGGAAGTAGTGGTTGTATGGATTACGGTCAAGCAATTCGGTATGCAGTTGATAACGGCGCAGAGGTAATAAATTTGAGTTTAGGAACTCGCGCCGTTTCTGGTTATACAACATCTATAAACGATGCCATTGAGTACGCTTATCAACGCAATGTTCTTGTTGTGACAGCTGCCGGTAATGGAGATATAGTAGGCGGCATAGGCTTTGATCTTTCTCAAATACCTCAATCGCCTGTGTGCAATAATGATCAAAAAGGGAATAGGGTGATTGGGGTTGGAGCTGTGGATTCAGGAAATTATAGACCAACATGGTCAAATTATGGAAGTTGCATAGACATATGGGCGCCTGGAGTTAATTTAAAATCCACCGCTGTTCCTATCTACAATACGGGTGATTTTTATAAAATTGATAGTGGTACTTCTTTTTCCGCCCCAATCATCACAGGTATTGTTTCGTTGCTGAAAGCCTCTTTTCCTACTATTACAAGTCAGGAAGTAATAAGCTTATTGGTACAGAACGCTACTAATGGCAGCGTTGTAGATGCATATAAAACATTATCCGCATCCGCTAGTTTTGTTGCACAGCCAGTTACAACTCCTATCCCGACAACTATCCCAATATCTACGCAATACAACAATGGAGGGTATACAATTTTTGATGGCGATATTGCCCAGAATCCAAATGCTACCGGAGATGCTAAGTTTGATGTTTATATTGTGAAATTAGTTGGTGTTAAAAAATTTAAAAGATTGGTTTTGAATCCGCAAGTTTTCGCTTCTTATGGGCATCTAAAATGGGAAAATATCAAAAAGATTTCAACAGAAGGAATGATTTCATATAAAACCTCCGCGCTTGTAAAAGTTGAAGGCGATCCAAAAGTTATGGCTTTAATGCCAAACGGAGATGCTGGTTCAAAAAGTTGGCTGAATGTTTCTGCTGAAACTTTTATCGCATCCGGTGGCGATTGGGATTCAGTTTATCAAATCAATACTGTTGATGGCGCCAATTATACCACTGGCACAAAGTTGACAACCCAAGCCCAAGTTGTGAAATTCTTGACTACAGGTGTTTTACCATAAAATTAAATAGCAAACCCATTTTAAAAAATATATCGCGCACTTGAATTACGAATATTGATTAAGTCTCAAAACAAACAATTCTTGCCGTACCCCCCCTATTTTTTATTTAGAGAATAATAATCTTTGACAAAATCCTTCCTCGAATTTAAAACAGATATTCCGCGCCTCGATTACTCGTCGCTTCATAAGCTTTTATTAAAAGGTGGCACCGCTCGCTCAAAAAAATATTCTTAAAAAAATTATCTCACACCGCAACCATTTTGACATTAAGGATGTTGCTATTATCCCATTATCTTTTTTTATCATTTTCGCCGGTAGGATATAAAAAAACGATAAACGGATAATTGCTCAATAATTTTTTTGAATATTTTTTATCGCTCACTTTGATATTGGCTTATGAAAATTTTAAAAAGAAAAATTATCATTCGCCAAAATCAATGCCAGTCTATGCTTGCTCCATATTTTTTCCGGTCATTTTCATTTTTGAAATTAAGGTTAAATCACCGTAAAAAATATTCCGCAAGCCTGCCCGTATCCCAGTTTTTAAACAAGGTTTTGGCTCATTCGGCTTTATCTTGTTTCTCATATTCAATATTTCGCCAATCCTTCCTGTTCGTTCGCCCCGAACGCTCCAGAAAATAAAAGCGCTATGATTACATAGTTCTTTTTTATTTTCTTCCGCTTTGCCGGATAGGCTGATAAATGCGTTCGCATAATGCAGTATTATGACGACACCTTTTATCTTTTAGAAAATTTTAATGGAAAAAAAGGCATCGCATAACACCGACATTATGACGACGCAGTTTATCATCACTACCGCCAATCGGGGCTTACTCAATCCTTTCTATCTCACCTCCGGTATATAAATAAACTTCCCAGAATTTTCAAACATAGTTCTAATGCCCTCCACTACACGACCCATGTAAAAAAAGCAGAATTAAAAACTCTGCTTTTTGTTTTGAGGTTTTTTAAATTTTAAAATATAATAAATTAGATTTTGATTTCTATCCCTGTTTGCTTGATTTCATTTATAAGCGAAGACCCTTCCTTATAGTCTTTTGGGCTGAAGCCGACAGGTTCGATAGCATGCCCCTGATCGTTGATTCTTTTAATCCATAAATATTGCATTGCGCTAAAAGTATTTTTAAATTTTGGGGAAACAACGCAAATATCAATATCGCTCCATTTGTGCTGAGCGCCTTTGGCATAGGATCCGAATAAAATCACCTTCTTGATAGGCAAGCGGTCTTTTTTGAGATTGGCTACATATTCAAATATTTCTCTCTCTATTTTTTTTGGTATTGTTTTTTTAACCATAAGCGCAATTCATTGGATATGTTTAAATATTTTTTGCTTGTTTATTCATAAGCGAAAAAATGAATTTATAGTTTAATTATACTCTATAAAAATTTAGTGTCAATTTTTCGCATTAATATGAATTGTAATGTAAAAAATTCTAAACTTCTTTTTTCACCTCCGGCATGTAAACAAACTTCCCCGAATTTTCAAACATAGTTCTATAGTTCTAATGTTCTCCGCTAGTTCGACTAGGTAAAACACCGCTTATATAGGCGGTTATTTTTTATATTCGATATGAGGAATAGTGACTTGAATGCGAGTTTTGGAAAACTGCTATTGACTTTTGGCTTAAAATCTGCTATGATGATATGTTACGATGTAAGGCACCGACAAGGGTCATTCCGAACACTTCGTTTTTTTAAATTAAGCTAAAGATTATTTTCTCTTCTCAACATTTCGATGTTGTTTTTTTGTATTTATTTTTCTTTTCCTATGCTCCAATAATTTTTCCATTGGCGTT
>JAHILZ010000052.1 GCA_018896765.1 Patescibacteria group bacterium
AACGCCAATGGAAAAATTATTGGAGCATAGGAAAAGAAAAATAAATACAAAAAAACAACATCGAAATGTTGAGAAGAGAAAATAATCTTTAGCTTAATTTAAAAAAACGAAGTGTTCGGAATGACCCTTGTCGGTGCCTTAAAAGAACTGATCTTAATTTACAGCATTTTTATGAAAAAGTCAATACCCTCCAATATAGATAATTAGGCGAATATTTTAATTTCTATGCAGCTTTTTAAAATTAACACAAATATAGAATTCGGAACTGTCTTCACAAAATTCTCATAAAAAAGTATTAAGATAAAACTATTGATTATTAAAATATTAATTTTAATAATACCTTAGAAAATCCATAGGCGTAAGCCCGTGGATGTATCGGGTTCCGGCGAAGTTCGCGGATCTGGTTGAAAAAATCGAGAAGTTAAGCGTTCTTGATTTGGCGGAATTAGTGAAAGTTTTAGAGAAAAAATTCGGCGTATCCGCCCAAGCTCCGGTAATGATGGGCGCAATGCCTGCCGCCGCCGGTGCAGCCGCCGCTGAAGAAAAAACTGAATTCAATGTCGAATTGAAAGCCGCCGGCGATCAAAAAATTGCCGTTATCAAAGTGGTCAGAGAAGTTACCGGCAAGGGTTTGAAAGATGCCAAAGATCTGGTTGATGCCGCTCCAAAAATGATCAAAGAAAAAGCTTCAAAAGTTGAAGCTGAAGAGATCAAGAAAAAATTGGAAGCCGCCAGCGCTATCAGCTTTACAGCCGTTTCTTCATAGGAAGCAAAAATAAGCTTCCGGAAAATAGATATATTTGACCCTAATCTCAACAATATCTATGCAACAGGAGAACCATCAACAATTTCGATAGGATGACCCGACGACCATCCTTTTTTTTATGGCCGTGGAGGCAATGTCCTTGTAAATCGTAAAATGCAATTTTCCCTTGCGCCTGCAAAGCATCACAGAAAAATACTTTGTTAAAGCCCCTATCAATAAAGAGAAGCAGATTTTAAAAAATACCGAGGATATATTTATGTTTATCCGCGTTATCAAAAACAGTATGATATTAGGTAATATCATACTGTTTTATTGGAACTTATTTTAATTTTTTTATGCCAAGAATCCTTTTCGCGCCCTCTTTGCAGAACGACATTGAAATAGTTAAGCGTGGCGCCTGTTAACTTAATGCTTACCCGTGTTAAAAATTACCATGCGCCAAAATACCAATCCTCGCTATCGCTTTGACAAAGCGGGTGAACAACTCGCTGTACGAAGATTTACATCGCCACTTTCCCTTCCTCGGGTCCGATGCTCAAATCATCCGGCAAGCGAGTAGTAATCCCCTCGGCATTAACCGTAATCTCGCTTAGCGTAAATTCATCCGTGGCGCTCAAAGAATTTTTATCAATCAGCACTAAATAATTTCCAACATCGCTAGTTTCCGGCTCAACGCTTACCTGGAATAAAACCTCTTTCAACGGCGAAATTATTCCGGCGCCAACCTCTATATCGCCTGCTTCCCAAGTAATAGTCCTGGTATTTATATCGTAAAAAACTTTAGCGTCAAAAGGAAAAGCGTTTCCCGTCCATTTGATATTAGACGGCAAAACCCCCGCGACTTTTGTATTTTTGATTTTATTCGAAGTATTTAAAATCTGCCAATGAATATTGTAAGCGGTAACCTGGCCGACTTTGGGAGGAATGACGCCTGAAGTTTTTAAGCGCTCATCATCGTTAAAATACCCTCTGACAAATAAAATGGGATCGGAATTGATTTTTGTTTCAAAAGACGCTGTGATAATTGCCTTATTTGCTCCATCCGCGTTAAATACATTGCCATCTTTAAGAAAAATAATATTCTGTACCAGAAAATTCTTGCTATTGCTATCTGTTATAAAAATATTCTTGTTGGTTTTTACGCTAAATTCAACTTCAATTTCCTTGCTTGGATCAACTGCGATTAAATCACTTTTTACTTTGCTGTCCCATATTATAGTTTGAAGCGCTCGATCAACATTAGCGTTTTCGGCTGTCAAAGTGGTAAAATCCACTGCCTCGCCGCTTAAAACAGCGCTGAGAATAAGATTGTCTTGCTTGGCATTGCTTAAGTTCCTGATTTTAATTTTATAATTCAACGTTTCCCCGATATCGGCGGCATAATTCTCTTTATCGTTTACCATCTGAACAACGACGAAAGGCGATCTTATCAAATTAGTATTGGCGCTTATTTCATTATTGAAAATATATTTTCCGTCTCTATTTCTCTGCTCGATCACCGCCCCGATTATTTTAGCTTCCTCATCCGAGCTATTCAACACTCCAATAATCTCTATCCGCCCGTTTGAAGCGCGAGTAAACCAGGGCGCTTCCCAAATATCCGGCGCTTGCGCCGCGGGAGGAACGGCGCTCGAAAAAACAAAACCGGAAGGATAATTAAGCTTTATTCTAATCATTTCAAAATCCATCGCCGTGGCATTCGTGTAAGTCAAAATATATTTAATTTCTTGGCCCGCGACTGCTTCTTTGGGCGCGAATAAATTAACGGAAACTTTGGCTATTTTAACATTAAACCTATAATTAGACTTGGCCGAAAAACTTGAATTAAAATTTTCCGGATCGTAATCAAGCGAAGCATAAATCGTATTAGCGTTAACATCGGTAATTTTCGCGGAAATTTTAACCGAGTCTTCATAGCCGGCGGAAATTTCTCCCAAATCCCAGATAATTTGCGATCCTTTTATCTTGCCAAAACCGGACTTATCCTTAATATCGCTAAACCCCTCCGTGGGATAATTCAAAGTTAAAACCGCGTTTTTCAAATTTGTCCGATTATCATTTTTATATGTAATTTCAATATCGGCTTCTCCTCCCACATCCAAAGTTTCCGTTCCTAAAATTTTAACCTCAGTGCCGGATTCGGCAAAAGCTTTTTCTTGCTTATAAAAAATTTGATAAGCCGATGCGGACAAGAGGCCGACAATGGCTAAGATGACAATAATTATAAATAAATTTTTTATAGAAAAAAACATGAATTTAATCCTAAAGTCTAAATTTAAAATTTTAAATGAACTCCTAAATAATTAAATTTTAAAATTTATTAATTTAGCCTTGATTTAGACTTTAAAATTTAAAATTTATCCTTAAAAAATAATTCACTACTAATCTTATTATACCTCAAACCTCTCTAACTATCAACAGACATACCGGCTAAAACTCACCACCTGCCGATTCAACATGTCTTCCAGCGAATGATCCAAAAGTTTCCCCAGCCTCTCTTTTCCTATCGCCTGCCAGCCGATATTCTCCAAGCATGAAAATTTTTCCTCAATTATTCTTAAACTCTCTCCGTGTTCTTCCGAAATTTCCATCGGCCTTAATCCTAAAATATCCAATAATTTCAGCTTGAACGCCAAAACTATTTCTTCGCTAGAAGGCGCTATATTTTTATTAACACTTTTTGAATCCAAATACTCGAATAAATCCAACAAAAGATTAAAAATTTTTTCATCCGGCAATTTCTCAAGTGTCGAACTGCTTACCAATTCCGCTGAATACAAAGCGATCAAAGAACTCTCTAAATTACTTTTTAAATTATTAAAACTTTTAATTTCTGACGCCCTTGTAATCGTTATCAAAGCCTTGCCGTCAAACAACATCAAGTTCACCCAATCAAGAGGTTTCAAATGCGGCGCCAGTTTCGAAATAATGCTTCTCGACCCGCGGCTGATAACGCGGATTTTCCCCATATCCCGAGTATAGACAGTCAAAATCCTGTCTCGGTCTTTAAAATAATCGCTCGCTAAAATTATGCCTTCCTGTGAATAAGGGAGCTCCATTTTAAAAATTTTAAAGGCTAAATTTTAAGTTTTAAATGAAATCCTAAATGATTAAATTTAAAATTAAATAATTTAAAATTGATTTAAAATTTCAAATTTATAATTTAGACTTAAATAAGTTTTGTACTGGCGATTTTTCACAAAAATATACCATTATATTTTTCTAATCCCGAATCTGACCTTCATACCTTCAATTTCCAAATCTTTTTCCATATCGTATTTTTCCCCGACTTTATATTCCGCAATATTTTTCGCAATGGTTTTTTCTTTAATAAATTTTTGCCACTTCGTATCCGCTAATAATTTTGCGATATTTTCATTTTTCTCAATACAAACTTCTATCCAATCTTCTTTGGTCAAGCCCAAGTCTTTGCGCATGGTTTGGATATGGCGCGCGATGTCACGGACAATTCCCTCTTCTTTTAATTCATCGGTAATTTCTATATCCAAAACAATTGTAATTTTTCCATCAGTTTCCAAAACCCATCCATTTTCTTCCTTTAATTCACCAACAAACAAAACCTCTTTAATATTTAACTCATCTTTAATCAGTTCGAGTAATTCATCGCTAACTTTTAACTTTTCACTTTTAACTTTTAACTTTTTCAGCGGCTGCCTTACTTTCAGTTTATTTTTTGCTCTAATTGCAAGCCCTAAAGCAACTACATCTCTCACAATATCCATTTTTTCATTTATTCTTCTGTCAATTAATTTTTCATCGGCTTTCGGCCAATCCAAAAGATGCGCGCTTTCCGGATCGCCATCGCTGCGAATATTGCGATAAATTTCCTCTGAAACAAACGGAACAAAAGGCGCGGTAAGTTTTGTCATTTCGCGTAAAACAAACCCGAGAGTCTGAGCCGCCGCAGAATTTTCGCCTCGCATTCTGTCGCGCGAACGGCGAATATACCAATTTGACAAATCATCCGTAAAATCGCCAATAAGACGAGCCGAGCGAATAATATCGTACTTATCCAAAAGTTTTGTCGCTTCCAAAATCGTTTCATTAAGCCGCGAAACAATCCATTTATCCAATAAGCTCAAACTCATCGCGCCAAATCCCCCTGCTTCCCCCTTTGCAAAGGGGGTTAGGGGGATTTTTTCGACTTTACTCGCGTAAGTTTGAAAAAATAAATATGAATTCCAGAAAGTGCGATAAAACTTATTCTGCGCTTCATTAAGATCTTTGAAATCAAAGCGCTTCGGCTCTCCCGGGCCGCCGACCGTATAAAAATACCAGCGCAAAACATCTATGCCGTATTTATCAGCCACTTCCCATGGATTAACGACATTGCCTTTGGACTTGCTCATTTTTTGCCCCTTAGCGTCCAAAATGTGGCCGTAAGTTATAACATTCTTATAAGGCGCGCTTTTGCCTAAAAGCGTGGAAATGGCAAGCAATGTATAAAACCACCCTCTTGTCTGATCGATCGCTTCGGAAATATAATCAGCCGGAAATTTTCCGCCTTCATCAACTAATTCTTTGTTTTCAAAAGGGTAATGCCATTGGCTAAAAGGCATCGAGCCGGAATCAAACCAGCAATCAATTACATCGCTAACCCTCTGCATTTGCCCCCCGCATTTATCGCATTTAAAAATAATTTCATCAATATAAGGACGGTGCAAATCTTCTAATTTTTTTCCGCTTAATTCCTCTAATTCTTTAACGGAACCAATAATTTTAATATTACCGCAACTTTGAACTTTGAACTTTGAACTTTGAACTTTGCCAATTTGGCATTTCCAAATTGGCAGCGGCGTTCCCCAATACCGCTCGCGGCTCAGCGCCCAATCTTTTATTTCACGCAGCCATTCGCCCATTCGGCCTTCCTTGATATGTTCCGGCTTCCAATTTATTTTTTCATTATTTTCCATCAAAGCTTTTTTGATTTTTTCATCGGACATCTTGATAAACCAGGATTTTTTGGCGTAATAAATCAATTTCGTGCCGCATCGCCAGCAAAAAGGATAGTCGTGCTCTATTTCTTCGGTTTTAAATAAAACTTGTCTTCTGTCCAGCTCGGCGATAATCTCTTTATTGGTTTCTTCCCTGGCGACATATTTTCCCGCCCACGGAGCAATTTCGTCTATAAATTTCCCTTGCAAATTCACAGTCATTAAAACCGGCAAATTATTTTCTTTGGCCGCGTTCATATCATCCTCGCCAAACGCCGGCGCGATATGGACTATGCCCGAACCGTCTTGAGTCGTAACAAAATCTCCGGCCACGACTTTAAACGCCGACTTGCTCGGTTTAACGAAATCAAATAATTGTTCGTATTCTAGTCCAAGCAAGTCTTTACCTTTAAATTCTCCTTCCATTTCGCAAAATTGATCTTTTAAAATATCATCCAATCGTTCTTTTGCCAAAATATAATAAGTATTAATGGGTGCCGCAAAAGAAATATTCTTCTTCACATTTTCGCCCCCGCCTATACCTGCTGATAATGAGTTGCAAAAAGCATAACTTATAATAACATACTCAATGTCTTTCCCCACCGCCAAAGCCACATTTCCCGGCAATGTCCATGGCGTAGTAGTCCAGACCAAAAAATAAGTATTTTCATCCGTAGTAAAATCGCCTATTTTTTGCCCGACATTAGCCTTGAATTTTACATAAACCGAAGTATCTTTTATTTTTTTATACCCTTGCGCCACTTCATGACTGGACAAACCCGTACCACAACGAGAACAATAAGGCACTACTTTATAGCCTTCGTAAAGCAAGCCCTTTTTATAAATTTCGGATAAAATCCACCAGACCGATTCAATGTATTCATTGCTGTAAGTAATATAAGGATGTTCCAAGTCCAGCCAAAAAGCGATGCGTTTGGTCAATTTTTCCCACTCGTCCTTATACTCCCAAACCGACGCCTTGCATTTTTTATTGAATTCTTCAATGCCGTATTTTTCTATTTCGGGCTTGGAAGAAATTTTTAATTCTTTTTCCACTTGCAGTTCCACAGGAAGGCCATGGGTATCCCAGCCAGCCTTTCGCTCGACTTTAAATCCCCGCATTGTTTTATAGCGGCAGATTATGTCCTTGAAAGACCGCGCCAGCACATGATGAATTCCCGGCTTGCCATTGGCAGTCGGCGGACCTTCAAAAAAAATAAATTCTTTTAATCCCGACCTCTGTTCAACCGATTTTTCAAAAATCTTATTTTCTTCCCAAAATTTCAAAATCGCCTCTTCGCGAAGAGCGACGGGAGACTTTTGCGGAACACTTAATAAACTTTCTTTTTTCTTACTATTATTTTTGTTCTTCATAAAAAAATACTTAATAATAAATGACAAATTTCAAATGTTCCCGCCGTAGCGGGATCCCGATGAGGCGGGACAATTCAATGTCAAAACCTAAAATCCAAATTTAATTAGTTTCTGTTGGCTTTATAACTTTATAACTTTCAACTTTATAACTTTATAACTTTATCCTCATTCTACCCGAAAATCCCGTTTTGGTCAAAAAAAGACGCAGACAATTAATGCCTGCTGGTTAAATTTGCGTTCCAAAAATCAAAATCTATTTCTTTTCTGCTATTTATTTCATTTTTTAAATCGCGCAGTTTTATTTTTGGGTTTAAGTTTTTGTAATTTCTCCTTTTGTGTTTATATCGATTCGCTCCTCCTTTATATCTTGCCAAATGAAAACATTGTTTTTCAAGACACGCGCGCCTTATCGCCAATTCCGCGCTTAATACAACTTTATGCAGCAAGCAATATGCCACGATTTATTCCTCCTTATTATTTTAATAATTTTAACCCCGATAGCGCTTTTTGTCAAAAAATTTTGGTCAAAAAAAATGCGGACAGTAGTCTGCATTACTGCCATAGGCAGATTTAATTATCACCAACGAAACCGACTGGGGGAATCGACTGTTTTAGAAAAATCCACATAGTCTTCCTTGTATCGACGCGCCCAAATTTTATCAAGCGCGCCCCAGTCTATTTCTAATTCTTTATTATTTTTTTCTTCCATTTAAATCACCTATCTATAGTTTAATGAAAATATTAATTTTGTCAAGAAAAAAAAGCGGGCGCAAAACCCGCTTTTCCCAATAATTATTTTACCCATTGATTATTTTATCCAAAGTAATTATCACGGAATAAGATATTAAAATTATCACCAGACCCAAAACCACATAGCTAATCATCTTTTTCGCCTTTTCCGTTTGTTCGGAATCTCCCCAGCTTCTTATATATCTTATCCCGCCTATGATTAAAAACAGAATAGCCAAACCGGCGGCTAACGCCAAAAGTCCATTAATCAGCCCGCTAATAATAACTGCCATCAGCTTAACTTTAACCGGTTTCAACGGCAATACCGCGGGCGGCGGAGGCGCAACCACCGCGCAACTGCTTCCATTCCAGCTATAACCGGTATTGCACTGATAGCAAGATTTTCCTCCGCAGCAAACGGCTCCCGTTACGCCAGCGTTAGCAAGCGCGGCAGCGCGGCAACCGGGACCTGTGGCGCAGGTGGGAACGCAGGCAACGCAAACGCCTACTTGGCATAAAGCTTGAGTATTATAAACCGCATTATTCCCGGCGCAACACCAAGGATTGGCCGCGGCGAATGATGCATATTTCAAATCCCCATTTGTGACATCATAATAACTAATATGAGGATTTCCTGAAGAATCAAGGGCAAGAGAGGTCTGCTGACCAACATTGCCTGCCGAATCCACGGTTTGAATATTCCAAGCCGCGCCAGTCCATTTAGCGTATTTTAAATCACCATTCGTTGAATCCTGATAACTAATATGAGGATTATTGGAAGAGTCGAGAGCAAGAGAGGGATAACCACCGACATTATCAGCTGATGAATCCACGGTTTGAATATTCCAAGCCGCGCCTGTCCATTTAGCGTATTTTAAATCACCATTTGTTAAATTCTGATAACTAATATGCGGATTTCCAGAAGAGTCAAGAGCAAGAGATGAAAAATATCCCACATTACCGATTGATTCCACGGTTTGAATATTCCAGGCGGCGCCAGTCCATTTGGCGTATTTTAAATCTTCTGTTGCTCCCTCCTCATCAAATGGATCATTATAATAACTAATATGGGGATTATTGGAAGAGTCAAGAGCAAGAGATGTAGGTCCTCCCATATCATTCATGGTTTGAATATTCCAGGCGGCGCCAGTCCATTTGGCGTATTTTATCCTAAGAATTGTTCTGTTAGTATAAATAATGTGCGGATTTCCAGAGGAACCAAGGGCGAGAGATGGATAATATCCCGTGCTGTCCGCAGAATCCACGGTTTGAATATTCCAGGCGGCGCCAGTCCATTTGGCGTATTTTAAATCGTTGCTTGTAGCGTTAGAATAACCGATGTGTGGATTATTAGAAGAATCAAGGGCAATAGATAAGCGATTACCTACGATGCCTGCTGAATCCACGGTTTGAATATTCCAGGCGGCGCCGGTCCATTTGGCGTATTTTAAATCTTCATTTGTTAAATCGCGGTAACTGATATGAGGATTTCCTGAAGAATCAAGGGCAAGAGAGGTCTGCTGACCTACGATGCCTGCTGAATCCACGGTTTGAATATTCCAAGCATAAGTGACCGTTGCCCCTCCACAAGCGCACGGCAAAACAGTATTCGCCGCTTGGCAGGAAAGATTGGAACAGGATGGAGGTGGGGGCGAGCCAGTATTCTCATAAGCAGCAGATGTTCCACCACTAGATCCAATCAATAAATCATAATCCCCATCGTTGTCTAAGTCGGCAAAAGCAGGTCGAGCATAAAATCCCACATCGGGAATGTTCCAATCAGATTTGTATGTCCATGCAGGACTGGTTTTTGAACCAGTATTTTCATAGGCATTAGATGTTCCGTCGTATTTTCCAATTAATAAATCATAATCCCCATCGTTGTCTAAATCAGCAAAGGCGGGAGCGGCCAAATCTGCAACATTAGGAGCATCCCAAGCAGGTTTTGCTGTCCAGATAGGATTGATATTTGAACCTGTATTCTCATAGGCAAAACTTACTCCGATAATTCCTCCGTTATTGTTTCCTCCTATCATCAAATCATAATCCCCGTCGTTGTCTAAATCGGCAAAAGCTGGTCGAACCATAAATCCAACATCAGGAACGCTCCATGCACCCTTTGCTGTCCAAATAGGACTGGTTTTTGAACCAGTATTCTCATAAGCAGCAGATGTTCCATCATGTTCTCCAATTAACAAATCATAATCCCCGTCGTTGTCTAAATCAGCAAAGGCAGGAGTGGCTTCATCTCCAACATCAGGAGCGTTCCAAGCAGATTTGGCTGTCCAAACAGGAGCGATATTTGAACCAGTGTTTTCATAAGCATAGCTTATGCCATCATCCGCCCCAATTAACAAATCATAATCCCCGTCGTTGTCTAAGTCGGCAAAGGCAGGAACGGATGTAAGCCCAACATCAGGAGCGTTCCAAGCAGATTTGGCTGTCCAAGCAACTACTGCGGCATCAGCGATAGAAATGTTCTTGATAAATAATAAAACAAAGATCAAACCAATCAACCCAACTAAAACAATAAATTTTTTGATAGAGAGAAAAGGCATATTTTTTTGTTTTTAATGGAAATTTATAGAAATTCGCCGTAATTAGCAGAAATTTGCGGAAATATAAATTACATCAGCAAAAAATCCAAAATATTCACAAATTCAATTTTTTTATGTTTTGGCGGAATTCCTTCCCAATAAATTATTTTAGCTTTGGCATTTTTAAACTCATTCATGCCTTTCTCCAGCGATCTTATTTCTCTTTCCAGCGGCTTCGCGTTCAGCGAATAGCAAACATTTACCAGTTCTGAAACTTTATAACCGCGGCGCAAAACAAAATCAATTTCCGTTTTTCCCTCCCAATAATACGGCGCTTCTTTTCTCCTTAAAAATTCCAAATAACATCGTTAACGACTTGCGATGTCGTTAGATTAATTTTTTTTCATAGAATTGGCGCTTAAAAAATAATTTTAATTACGATTGATAGGCGCGGCGATAAACCGCTAATGTTTCTTCCGCCGTTTTTTCCCAAGTATATTTTATCGCTTGCGCCGCGCTTTGCCGGACAAGCTCGCTTTGGCGGCTTTTATTATTAACCAAGCTTGTAATCTCTCGCGTCCAAGCTTCAACATTATTTGGATCGACGAAAACCGCGCCGCCGCCCAAAATTTCCTGGAGCGATGAAATTTTCGAAGCGATTACGGGAATGCCGCTTGCCATTGCTTCCAAAGCCGGCGCGCCGAATTCTTCATAAAATGGCGGGAATAAAAATAAGTCCGCGCCCTGAAAAAGCCCGTTCAAATCTTCCGGCGGGACATATCCGGTTAAAATAATTTCTTTTTCAATTTGCAATTCTTTGGCGGTTTCCGCCACTTCCTCGGCGCTCAGCCATCCTTCCTTGCCCGCTAAAACTAACTGGCAATCGGAATAATCATTCTCTGAAACAAAATGCGTATCGCGCGCGTCTTTAAGAAACTTCCCGCGCGCTCCGGCAAAAGATCTTACCAGCCCGACCAAATTATTAATCGGCTTAATTGTGCTTAAAAATAAAAAATATTTGCCTTTGATCTTATATTTCTCTTTAACTCTGGCAATTTCTTTTTGGCCGACCTTGTCAAAAAATCTTTGATCAACGCCTTTATATACCACCGTTATTTTTTCCGCTCCAATGCCGAAACAGTCAATGGTATCTTTTTTCGCCGCCTCGGAATTAACAATAATATGGTTTGTTTTAGCTAGAATAGACTTGGCAAAAGACGCGGACAGTCTTTGGTAAGGCGGAAACATGTCGCTAAACTTGCGAATACCGATGCCGGATTCCGTCACCGCTGTTTTGCCCCGATAAGACAAAGGGATGGAACCGCCCGGCGAATGGAGAATATCCAATTTTTCGCGCGAAAACATCGCGTTAACAAGAATTTCCGAATAAACACCGGGCAAATACCTCCGATACGAAGAAAAAGGAAAGTTAACGATTCGGACACCTTTAATTTTAAACCGTTCAACGTCTTTTTTACGCACGCGGTTGTCAAAAAACAAAACATATTCATTTTTTCCGCTTTTGAAATCCGCATCCATTTTCAATAAATGGCGGATTAGCATAAATGTATAATGGCCGATTCCGATTGCTTCGCCGAGTTCAGGATTTAAAATTGTCCGAGCATCAATTCCAATACGCATAAGATTAGATTTACAAATAATAATTTAAAGTTTACGAATCACTCTTTGTTCCTCCCCTTCCGTAATCGGAAAGAGAGATTCAGAGGGGGTGGCAAATTTATAAATCAAATATAAATAAAAAAATATTTAATTTTTACAGGTATAAATCATTCTGCCTTCTCTTTTGGCTCGGCGCATAATCATTGATTCTTTATCGATATTTTTAAACTCTTCGGGCGTATAGCCGATAATATCCATTGGAACCGAGCGGGTAATTTTGCTTTTTCTGAACATAGAAAGCATTTCCATTCTCTTAATAAAATTCACTTTTAGAAAATCAGGAGAAATAACCGCCAAATCAACATCGCTGTCTTCTCTTGTTTTCCCTGTCGCATAACTGCCAAACAGAAAAACTCCTTCCACTTTAATTTCTGAAGGAAATCCTTTCACGTATTCGTTGACTAATCTTTTGATTTTATTTTGGTTTTTATCCATAAAAATAATTTCTTAGTTTTTTCCAAATGATGCTCCATGTTTTCCTTGCTGTATCTCGGAGTTGATTCTTTATAAAAAATATCGGGATAGCGCGACGGCTGGTAATGAATATTCAATTCTTTTATATAATCTTGATCTTCCAAAGAAAATTCCAATTTGGATAATTCGCCCAGCCTGACCAAATCATGAATTTTTTTTGGCTCTTCGTCGCGCGCCACGATTATTGTTTTTAATATTTTTTCCACCGCTTGATGGCAATGCAACACAGCCAGCTGATAAGACCAATGCGATTTCGGATGCTGCGACAAAACTTCCGCCGCTTCCAAATCGGCTTTGGCATAATCAAGCCATTTTTTAACAATCACTTCCATAATATTGAAATTAACTAAAACAGCTTCTATGCTTATTATAGCCCATTAAAAAATTTCGGTCAAATAAAAAAATGTCAATTTAATATTTTTCAAAACTATTTGTAAATAATTTTACCGGAACAAACAAATCAATCCAATGTCTTGACTTTACGGACTTTTCGACTTTATAGACTTTATGGACTAATCCCCTTGACATTTTCCCTTTTTAGGTTTAAAATTAAAGTATTCGCCAGAACGGCGGATTATAGCGTCAAAATGGCGCTGAAAATACAAAATATAAAGGAGGTGAATAATTTGCCCAAAGTTGTTACAAAAGAACAGTTTGAAAAGCTTTTCAGAAATAAGCTTGGCGGACATTACGAACATGCGTTGACAATCTTTATACAATATGGAAAAATCCTTTCGTGGGACGTTGCCAATGTTTTGCTACATGCAGCAGACAAAGACAATGTTGAGAATGTCCTCGCAGAACTTGAAAAGCACTGGGAAGAGCATCTTCAGTTTCAACACCCCGAAATACGCGGCACCGTTGAAAACAGGTTGTTTGGCGTTAATGAAACCCAAACAATGTTTCTTTACATTTGTAAAAATGTCCTGCAACTCCAACCTGCCTAATTCAACAACAGGCGAATACCCAGCGATAACATCAACGGGGTTTTTTATTTAAATAAAAATTATAAAAATAATTTATTTTCTAATTTTCGCTTTTATTTTACCCTATTTTTATTTTCCCCAACATAAGGTATAATAATAATGCCAAATGACAAATTTCCAATGTCAAATCAAATCCAAAATCCAAATGTCAAAATAATAATTTGAAATTTGAACTTTAATATTGATTTGTCATTAGTCATTTGAAATTTGGCATTAAAAACAAGATTGCTTCGTCGTCGTTGCTACTCCTTCTCGCAATGACAAACGCAAATTATCATTTTTAATCCTACTTTATAACTTTCAACTTTACACTTTATAACTTTCCTTTCTATGCCTACTCTTGCCGCCAACAAACGAGCATTTTTTGACTACGAGATACTGGATAAATTCGAGGCAGGTTTAAAATTGGCCGGATATGAAGTAAAAGCCGCCAGACTGGGCCATATCAGCCTAAAAGGCGCTTATGTCGTGATCATCGGCGGCGAAGCCTTTCTTCTAAACGCCCATATTTCTCATTATCAGCCCAAAAATATGCCTCTGAACTATGAGCCGACCCGCACCAGAAAGCTCCTTCTCCACAAAAATCAGATCAACCGTTTAATTGGAGAATCCAAGGAAAAAGGCTTGACACTAATACCGCTTTCGGTGTATACTAACACAATAGGAAAAATTAAAGTTTCTTTTGCAGTGGCGCGCGGTAAGAAGCAATTCGATAAGCGCGCGGCGATCGGCGAACGAGAATCCAAGCGAAATTTACAGCGTGCTTTGAGAGGCAAAGCGTAAGCACCATAACACCTGTACACTAAAAACTATCTACCTAATTTTAAATTTAAAATTTAAAATTTTTAAATAATTTTTAATGAATTAATGTTTTAAACATTAGAAATTCGCTCATTATTTAGAAATTAAAAATTGGAAATTAAAAATTCCTCGCTTTGGCGAGGTATTCTGGGGATGACCGGCCTCGACAGGAAGATGAAACTTAAAATTGCTGAACGAGTATTCTAAAATCTCGTAAAACTTTTAGAATCAAACTTAAGTGCCAAATCACTTATTGGCAAAGTAAAGACTGCCGTCGCGCAAGCAATGGCTGTTCCTAGCTTTGTTGCCGCTGTAGCCTAAGACCCTCTGCCAAAAGCTGAGGCGAAGACTCACAGCCCATCAGATCGATGACTCCTAATAATCGGTTATCTGGTGTCATTAATTAGGATAGGCATCGCTCTGGAACTCTTGAGCTGCGCCGAAAAACCACAGAGTTCAAATCCTTTGAATCTTGCTTGTTTATAAACAAAGGAGTAAAACGAACAAGCTATGTCAGTAGATAATTTTAAGGTTTTCTTTCTACACGCGGGTTCAATTCCCGCCATCTCCACCACATATTCATTTAAACATACTAACATTCTAACATTTGAATTTTTTTGTTAAAATGTTAATATGCTAAAATGTTTAAATGATCTTTTGCCGTTACTATAGAAAATTTATTGCGGAATAATGTATAATTTAACAAAACATACTAATCATTAATTTTAAACCTATAGCAAAAAAATTTAGAATAAATGAACAAATTAGGATTCCCGAAGTTTCCGTAATCGACGATGAGGGAGAAAATCTTGGCCCTATGAATACTTTGGAAGCAATCAATCTTGCTAAAACGCAAGGATTTGATTTAATCGAAGTTTCGCCAAAAGCTATTCCCCCAGTATGCAAAATAATGGATTTTGGAAAATATTTATATAAAATCGCCAAGCAAGAACGGCTGCACAAAGCAAAACAAAAAGCGATTGAAACCAAAGGGATAAGATTGAGTCCGCGCATCAGCCTGCACGATATGGAAACTAAAGCAAAACAAGCCGAAAAATTTATGAATGAAGGATCAAAAATTAAGATTGATCTGTTGATGAAAGGCCGAGAAAAAGCGCATGCCGATCTGGCCGAAAAAAAAGTAAATGAATTCTTGCAAATAATAAACTCTAATCCGGAATTTACGGGAAAAATAATAATGGAACAAAGGCCAAAACGGCAATCGTGGGGATTAATCGCGATAATATCAAAAGCTAAGAAGTAAAAAGATAGTAGAGAGTGGAAGGTGGAAAGTAGCAGTCAGAAAACAGAAGGTAGAAGGTAGAAGGTAGAAGGTAGAAAAAGTTTAAAAACTTTAATTTACCACATCCTACACTCCACTTCCAACTTTCCAATTACTACATTCCACATTCTACCTTCCACATTTCAAATATGAAATTAAAAACAATAAAAGCGGTAGCAAAAAGATTTAAGCATACGAAAACCAATAAAATCAGACATCGGAAATCCGGGCAAGATCATTTTAACGCCGGCGAAACCGGCAAAACAACGAGATCCAAAAGAAAAGACTCCGGTTTATTGCCGAAATACGAAAAAGGCATTAAAAAAATGATGCCGTATAAGTAAAATGAAAAATTAAAAATGAAAAATTAAAAATTTTGGAGTTTCGCCCACAGCGAAACGGCAATCCTTAACTTTTAACTTTTAACTTTTAACTTTTAACTGAAAATGACTCGAGTAAAAAGAGGCGTAATAACAAGAAAGCGCCACAAAAAAATATTAAAACGAGCCAAAGGATTTCTTGGCAGAAGAAGCACGACTTTCCGCGCGGCCAATGAAGCTTTATTAAAAGCCGGCAAATACGCCTGGATACATCGAAGGCTTAAAAAACGCGATTTCCGCGCGCTTTGGAACATCAGAATTTCTGCCGCATTAATGCCTTATGATCTGTCATACAGCAAATTCATGGGCGGACTTAAAAAAGCTACTATTAAACTGAATCGAAAAGTATTATCGGAGCTGGCCGTTAAAAATCCTGAAGTTTTCAAAACAATTGTAGAAACGGTGAAAAAGTAACACTGTTAAACTTTATCTATAAAACAAAAAGCTACTTTTTAAACAAGTAGTTTTTTGTTAAAATAAATTTTATTTTGAAAGGCTAAAATCTAAATTTAAAATTTTAAATGAAGTCTAAATGATTAAATTTAATAATTTGTTAATTTAGGATTTGATTTAGACTTTAAAATTTAGAATTTAGACTTATTTTTCTAGCCTTCCTCCAAATCCACACCCCTGCCGCCACTATTCCCACGCTATCAATCAAAACATCCTGCGCGCCGCCTACTCGCCCGGCCACAAAAGTCTGATGATATTCGTCGCTTATCGCGTACAAAATGGAAAAAATAATCGCATAAATTAAAACTCGCGGCATTTCAGAAACCGTCTTAAAAACTGAGTTTCCAAAAGGAAACTCAGTTTCTTTAACATCCAAAAACACGCGCCAGGCCAAAAAAGTCAGAATCCCATATTCCGCAATATGCGCCATTTTTCTCAGCACGAAATCTATCTGGCTTTCAAGTCCTGATTTCAAATCCGGCTGACTGGATAAATAAAAAATAATCCCCATCCAAAAGATGAGTAAGAAATAGTTTAAATATGTTTTTTTATTAAACATAAAATCGTTAAAAACTTCATTGATACTTTTCTATAATCAATTAACCTTATTCATCGGCGCGCCTTTTAAAAAACTCTCAATATTTTCGACAAAAATTTCTTGCTTTTTTACTGTCGCTTCTTTTGTGGTATAGCCAATTGGCGGATACATTATGCAATTTTTGTATCGCAATAATCTCTTTGCCTGTTCAGGCATAAGCTCGTCAGTATGATCCATAATATAAACAATATCGCCAATAGCAATCCTTTTTTCTAAAGCATTATAATCAATCAGCTCATTTGGCGCCAAATTAAGAAGCAGCGCTCCGGATTTAATTTTTTCAACGCACGCTTCATATAGAAAAAATTCGGTTTCTTTATTAAGAGCAAGATGCAAGGAAATAAAATCACATTCAGATAAAAGCGTTTCAATATCTTGATATTTGATTCTTTTAGCTTCAGCTTCCTTATTATGGTTTCTTGACCAAAAAAATACATCCGCGCCAAACGCCAAAGCAAGCTCCGCAACTCTTAAACCAATTCGCCCCAAACCGATCACACCGAATTTTTTACCTTTTATTTCAGATGTATTGGAAAAAGTCGCCTCTGAATAATCTCCTCCTCTCGCCTGCGTTTTAGCTCTTTCCAAATCTCGAAGATGCTCCAAAATTGCCCCGAAAGCGAATTCCGCCACCGCTTCAGTGCTGTAACCCGGTATATTGCACACCGCTATTTTTTTTGTTGCCGCATATTCACAATCCGCTTTTCCATAAGCAGTTGCCAAAACGCCAATATATTTTAATTTCGGCGCCGCATCAATAATTTCTTTATCAACTTTAAACGCAAAAGGATTAACAAGCAAACAGTCTGTATCTTTTAATTGCATTTTAATTTCCAAACTATCTTTTGCAAGCGAAATTCTTTTCTCAGCTAAGCTGTCTGATCTTTTCCAATAATCCGCATTAAGACTTGTTTCGTTAATGCCTATCGTAAGAATTTTTTTAAATTTCATATTGATTTTTTAAATTATTTTTAATTCAAAAACTTTAAAAAATTATCGCTATTGATCAATTCAATTTCGGTTTTATACAGCGAAGTAAAGGCTGTTTTGGACGACAAAGATTTTTTTTGCCACTTAGTCTCATATGCTGATAACTTTTCATTTTCTTTGATTATCAAATCAACCTCGCTGCCAGCTCGAGAGCGCCAAAAATAAAAATTCCGCCGCTGATCGTTTAATAAGTTGATTTTGGCGAGTTCGGAGATAATCCAGTTTTCCCACAAAGCGCCGATGTCCGAGCGCAAAGGGTTTAAAGAAAATTCGTTAAGCAAAGCATTGCGAACTCCAGTGTCCCAAAAATAAATTTTTTGGCTTTTAACAATTTCTTTGCGCGGATTAGAACTAAAAGCCGGCAAACGAAAAATTACAAAAGTTTGCTCTAAAAGTTCCAAATACCGTTCAATAGTAATGCGCGACATATTAAGATTATTCGCCAATTCATTAACTGAAACTTCCGAACCAATTTGATGCGCTAAAAGCATCAATAAGCGCTTAATCAGCTCGGGCGTTTTAATTAAACCGATTTGCAATACATCTTTTAGCAAATAATCCGCCATTAAATTTAAAAGAAATTTTTGCTTGTCAGCTGTTGCCGCCGCATCCGGATAATTGCCAAAAATCAAACTTTGCAAAAGCATTTCCTTGATTGGCGCGGAAAAATTTTGCCATAATTGCTCGCTGGAAAACGCGCTTGAATACCATGATTGAAAAGTTAAAATTTCTTTAAACAACAATGGCGGCAAAAATATTTTTTCATTTCTGCCTGTTAAGCTTTCGGAAACTTGATTAAGCAAATTCAGACTGGACGAACCAAGCAAGATAAATTTAACCGGCAAATTCGCATCATACCAGCCCTTGATTATTCTGCCAGTTTCAGCAATCCTTTGTGCTTCGTCAATAATTAAAATATCAGGATTGCCGAATGTTTTTAAGCCATCAGCTGGCGATAAAGAAGCCGCCGCTATTAATCTTTGTTTTTCTATTTCAATATCCAAGTTCAAAAAAACCGTTTTTTGATTAGATAAAAAATGTTTTACTAATGTTGTTTTTCCTACCTGCCTTGCGCCTAAAATAATTACAATTTTGGGCTTATTCAAAGCGTTTTTTAAATTATTTTCAGCAATTCTTGTTATATACATAATTATTGATATTTTCTTAATAATATACTAAGTATACAAAATAACCTATCAATTTGTCAAGTACGCTATACAAAATACGAGGTTATTAAGCTTTTTCCGTATCTTTCCTAAAAACCGCCTGAGCTTACACCTCACTAATAACATCAAATCCTTTATAACTTCCGGTAATCACAAGACCGATTATTTTGCCTTTTGCCATTCCTTTGGCTCGCAATTGCCCTGCGGTTTCGTTCAATGTCGCGCCGGAACCGACCGCGTCGTCAATAAAAAGAATATTTTTATGCGAAACAGTTCCTTCAATAATTATCGTTTTTCTGGCATTTTCAATCCTGTCTTCCAACTTATTCAATGTCTTTTGAGGCACAGCAATCGGCGTTTTTACTTTTATAATCGGAATAACGGGAATTTCCAATCGCAAATTTTTTTGCAATTCTTTCATAAATTGCGTTTCTCTTTTTACTGTCGGCGGAATAAACCCAATAGCATCAATGTTAAATTTTTTTACAATAAAATCTATTTGGGGCTTTAGGCTAATAATCAAATCTTTCATTAAAATTTTATTTTGGCTTTGCTTAGCGTAAAGCAAAAGTTGCCCCAATTTAGTTTTACCAAATCTCTCAATGCTGTAAAAATCCAGATAAAACAAACCATCAAGGTAAACCTTTTTAAAAGTACTTTCCATTTTTCTCATACCGTCAATCAGCCCGTTTTTTTTGAACGCATCATATTTTTTCAAAGTTTTAGCGTATTCTTTCGCGGTTTTAGAGATGGGCTGATTATTCTTTCGGCACCAATAAATAAACCCATCCAACCCTTCTTTTTTCTCTCCTGCCGGAGTTATTATGAGAAAATTATTTTCGATTGCTTTTTCGGTTTTTTTCTCTATTTCATACAATTCCGGCGACAAAACGGAAATTTTTGCCAATGAATAAAAAACTTTCGGAGGTCTGCCGATTTTGGTAATTTCTCCCTTTTCCAAAAGATTAGCCAATTGCTTAAAAACCGCTCGAGGACTCATTGCCAAATAATCCAAAAGCTCCTTGGCTGTAGCTTGTTTATGAGACTGAATATACTGTGTAATTTTTTCTGATGTTTTTTGTTTCATATAAACATTATATCACAAAATGTGCATAGTGCATAGTGAACTATGCACTATTATAAGGGGGTAAATATTAACCGATCAATACTCACCCCCCTAATATAATTATCCGCCTAACTCTATTAATTTTGAAACAGTAACTAAAATCGCGCCTTTTGACGGAAAGCCCTTATTTTCCGGCATTTGTTTTACGAATTTCAGCCATTTGCCGCTGGAAAAATATTTTGCCTTGCCGATTAATTTATAGCCTTCCTCTTTCTCGTTCCAAACCGCCAAACAAACATTATTATTTTCTTTGAGATTTTCTCCGGTACGCTTCATAAAATTATCCGTAATGACAATCTTACCCCCCCAATAACTTTAACACAAGCAACCGCGATAACATTCGGCTTGCAATTTTTATCCGCCGTGGCAAACGCCGCGTAATTTTCTTCGATTATTTTTTTGGCTTTTTTGGGTATTTCAATCATATTTTTATTTCCCTTATTTTCTTTTCATAAGTATTTTTTATCCTGATTTTTTTGCCTTGCCAATCCACCTCTCTGCTGGACCAGCCACCTTCTTCTATTTCGTATTTTTTATCTTTCGTTTCAAACAACTTAAACCAATCACCGTGCATCATTTCTTTTTCATAACCGATTTCGAGGGAACTCCCTTCTGCATTATTCCACGCATCTTCCCAAAAAGGAAATAATTTGGAGTAAATCGGCAAAACATCGCCGTGACAGGAAAATTTCTTTAACCATACGCCAAGAGTCGGCTTACCTTTTTCTTTAATGATTTTTTCTAAAAAAGCAAATTGAGCGAACGAAAGCAATTTTTTCTCCGGGTCTTTAAACTCTTCGACTGTTACATAATAAACACCGCTTGAATGATGAAAAACCATTTGTTTTTTAATGCATTTTTCCGTCGTACCAAGAAGCGACCAGTCTTCCAAACAAATCTGCCTTTCAAATAAATCACCAACCTCACGATCAAATTTTATAATTCTCCAGTTATCTTTATAATTATTAAAAACTTCTATTTTTTCTTTTATTTTTATTTCCTTCACGTCTTCATATAGTATAATATTTCCCTCTTTCTGCCAATGCATGCCTAAATCCTCCAAGATTACCCATTCGTTTTGAGGCGGAAGACCAAAAACCTCGATCCATCCCACCATCGGCTGATAGCGCGATAAAAGAAAATTTACTTTCCTGTCTTTATAATCAATATTCACATCGTAAAAAAACGTATCTTTTTCTTGATGTGAAAATTTCATTTTAAGACAACCACTCCAATTCTTATCTTTTGTCATTTTATCTTTTTCCATATTTTCATTTTACTAATTAAAAACCGTATAAACAAAACCTAAAATAAAAATTAACATAATAAAATATTCCAGTCTTTTCGAAGTAATAATATCATATTCCGGTTTTCGCGCGCCGCCCTTGTCCGCCTTACGATACATCAAAATCAAAAGCACCCCATCCACTCCTCCCATCAAAGCTCCCGAAAAACCCATAATTCTAATAAAATCATTCGCGCCAGACATTAAAACTAAAAAAGGAATAAGTAAAGCTAATATCAATCCTTGTGTTCTTGAAAGTCCGTAATCATACTGAAATGTTTTTTTAAGATTAGTGCCATAGGCCAAAAGAGAAGTAAAAACCGCCAAGAACCCTACTAAAGCACCGAGAGTAATAAATCCATTACCATAGTATTTTGCAAGACCCGAAACCGCATTTTCGCTTGTCTCTGCTCCGCTCACTCCAAAAATTATAATTATGAATAAGAAATAAATTAATCCTTCGGCACATACGCTATCGCGTCAGCCGAGATTAGTTTCTTAAAAACTTATTTAATTGTATAATTGCCTATATGCTTGAAACAATAAAAGGCAACTATACAATTAAGGAAATCTTTGAGAAAAACTG
>JAHILZ010000053.1 GCA_018896765.1 Patescibacteria group bacterium
CAACCTTTTGTAATGTCAAAGTTCAAATAACAAATGCCAAATCAACATTAAATGACTAAATGTCAAATTTTTGAAATTTGGATTTTGTGCTTGAATTGACATTTGACATTTGACATTTGTAATTTGGGTTTAAAATAAATTGTTTTTAAATTTTGAATTTATTATTTTGAATTAATGAGTTTAAACAATCGCTTAAGTAATCCTTTACATTTGTTAAAATTTATTGTATTATATAAACCCCCGCATCAGCGGGATATATATAAAAAAATATTGAAAGCGAGGTGTGATTTATGGTTGAAGTAAAAAGGCGGGAAAAAGAAACAGCGGGCAGTCTTATCAGGCGTTTTACTCGAAAAATTCAGCAAAGCGGCGTTTTGTTAAATGCTCGAAAAACTAGATTTTTTGCGAGTCCGAAAAGCAAGTTGAGAGTTCACCGAGAGGCTAAGATGCGCCAGGAAATTGTGCAAATCAAAGAGCAGCTTAGAAAACTTGGCAAAGATGAGGAAAAATTCGATATTCGCGACAAGCGGCTTTTTAAGCATATGCTGAAGAAAAATAAATAGATATTGAAATTGGTTTTTAGAGGGAGGATGAAAGTTTTTTATCTTCCCTCGCTAGAAATTAATATTTTACAATAATTTTTAAAAATATGTTCAATAATTTAACAGATTTTTCTTATAAAAGAAATTTTAAAGAAGCAATGGGATTTTATATTTTTTGGTTAGTTTTTATTTTGGTTGTAGGCGGATTATTGGCTATTGTTCTATCGATAATTATTGGGCAGACAGACAAAGAAGCGGCGCGCGAGTTCGGATTTAAGGTCGGGGTCGCTATGGCAATTTTAACTAATTTAGCCATTTCATTCTTAATTTTACGCAAAAAGAATTTGCGCGGAATTTCTTATATATTTTTGGCTTTATTGTCTGGGGTATTGGCTAGCGTCGGGGGTGGTTTATTAGGATTAATTCCCACAGCATACCTCTCCACAAAATAAAGTTTTAATCAAATAGTTTTTATGACTTTATGAAGAGTTAATTATTAAATAAAATTATGTTAATACAAATTATATTATCAATATTATCAATAGCGGCAATCGGGTTCATTTTCCGTAAAATATTTCCATCAAAAGAAAAAATCCAAAACACGGATATTTATGCGCTAAATGATATGATGAGTAAGTTTTGGTTGGTATTATTTTTTGCAGTTACGCCTGTTTTGATATATCTTTTTTATAATATTTTTAGATTAATTCAATCTTATGCTCTTGAGACGGTTCAACACAAGGTATTTGATATTTTAGTTTTAGACACGATTCCGTTTGCTTTGCCAATTGGATTTTTTGCGCTGTGTATCGGCAGCCTAATATTTTTTAACATATCTTTTAGTAAAAAATTTATTTCGGAAAGATTAGAAGGATTGGAGGAAGGAAAGGTTAAGGAATATTATCGCGCGATTATGGGACAACTTGGTTTTGGTTCTTTTGATCAAAAGAAGGGAGAAATTTTTATATTAATTATCGGTATTATTTTTTTAGCCCCAACTTTATTAAGCATAGATAATTATATAAAAATTGACGAAATGGGCATTCGCGAAAATCCATGGTCGTCATTAGGCAAAGAAAATTTTTATTCTTTTACAAATATTAAAGAAATATATTCAATTAAGGGAACCGTGCTTAATACTAACACCTATAAACAGTATAAGCCTCCATATTATCTCATTAAGTTTGATAAAGGAGATGATTTTGTCATTGAGAATAATAATTATAAACCCTTAAAGCGTACTGTAATTGAAATAATGAATTATATATCAGAAAAGACAGGCAAAAGCATAGAGTGTAAAATATTGGTAAAAGATTATGTCGATTGCAGTCAAGAAGCAGAAATTATGAAAAAATATCCTTTGGAAATTGAAAATTAAAATAATTAGTTAGTTATTAATTTAATTTATTAAATTAAAAAAATGGAAAATAATATTTCTAACACAGTGAGTTTAAAAGGGCGGATCAGCCGTGATTTAATAATCGCGGTCAAGGGAAAAGACAGAGTAATATCTTTAGTGTTAAGAAGCTTAAACGCGGCGATAAAAAACGCGGAAATTATTAAAAGGGCAAAGCTTAGTAAAAGTTTCAAAGAGGCAAATTTGGAAAAAGCCAGTGTTTTGACGGATGAAGAAATAATTGGGGTTATTTCGTCTCAGATCAAGCAAAGGAAAGATTCAATCAGTGAATTTGAAAAAGCCAACCGGCTTGACTTGGTTGAAAAAGAGAAAGAAGAAATGACGGTTTTGGCGGTTTATTTGCCTCCTCAAATGAGCGAGGTCGAAGTAAGGAAAATAGTCAGTGGCGCAATCGTCAAAACAGGCGCAAGCTCAGCAAGAGAAATGGGGCGCGTGATGGCTTTTATAATGCCGCTGGTTAAAGGCAAGGCTGATGGAGCGATGGTCAGCGGAATTGTCAAAGAATTGCTTTCTAAATAGGGCAATTCTTTTTTGTTGTAAAATAAATATTATTATGCTGATTATTAAAAATTTAATTCGTTTAAAAGTTGATGAAAAATTTTTGCAATCAGTTGCTCGAAAAGCTTTAAAAAATTTGCCGAAATTGGCAAAAAACAGTAAAAAAATTGAAATAGAATTGGTCGTAATCGGCGAGAAAAGAATGATGTCGCTGAATCGAGATTGGCGAGGAAAAGATAAAGCGACCGATGTGCTATCGTTTGAAAGTGGAAAGTGGAAAGTAGAAAGTGGGAAGTCGGATTTTATTACACCGCAAGACGATATTATTCATTTAGGGCAAATATTTATTTGTTATCCGGTTATGGCGAGGCAAGCGCGGCAATATGGTTATTCGTTCCGAAAAGAAATAGCCAGATTATTAGTTCATGGAATTTTGCATCTCGCGGGTTATGACCATGAAAAAAGCGCCAAGGAAGAGAAAAAAATGTTCGGTTTGCAAGAAAAGATAATGGGGGAAAGGGGCATTATACAGCATTATAAAATTAATTGAGTATATATTTTTTTATGCTTGATCAAAAAAAACTGGTAAAAAGCTTTTATTACGCGCTTAAGGGGCTGGTTTATCTTTTTAAGACGGAACAAAATTTTCGAATTGAGGTTTTTGGAATGTTTTTTGTCATATTCGGGATGTTTTATTTCGGCGTGAGCTGGACGAAAATTACATTTGTCAGTTTGCTTTTTTTATTGATTTTATCTTTTGAGATTATTAATACTGTTTTTGAAGAAATTACCGATTTTTTTATCGAAGAGCGCAAAAGAAGGCTTTTAAAAAACACTTATGACGCCGATATGATGCAGGATAAATTGATAGGGCATATCAAAGATTTAGCCGCGGCGCTGGTGCTTTTCGCCTGCATGATTTCCTTGCTCATAGCTATCGCTATTTTTTTGAAAATTTGATATAATTAGCGTAAGCTCCAAATCACAAATCTCAAATCCCAATCAAATTCTAAATCCCAACTCGCTAAAAAAATATTTTTAAATTTTGAGATTTGAAATTTGAGTTTTGTTTGGAATTTGGCGTTTGGGTTTTTGGATTTAATCATAAGGGAAACGATAGAAATAAAGAAACAAATAATTATCATTTAATTTCGCAATAGTTTCTAATTACTTATTCTATGTCTCGGTCTAATATAATCGCCGGGCTTGATATCGGCACATCTGCGATTAGAATCGTCGTGGCGGAACAGTCAAGCGGCAGCAAGAAACCTATTATTACGGGGGTTAGCGCGATTCCTTCCTCGGGATTAAGGAAGGGTATTATTGTTGATCTTGAAGGCGTTGCCGCGGATATTTCCAATTGTTTGGAACAGGCGGAGCGCGCTAGCGGCGTTCAGATTAATCGCATAGTGTCCACTATAAATGGCGAGCATATTTCGCTGCAAAAAAGCAAGTCTGTGATCGCGGTGTCTCGGGTTGATAACGAGATCAGCCAGGAAGACGTGAATCGGGCAATTGATACGGCTCAAGCAGTTTCGCTTTCTCCCAATAAAGCGATTATTCATGTTATTCCAACAAGCTATATAGTTGACAATGAGAAAAATATAAAAGATCCCGTTGGCATGCATGGCATGAAGCTGGAAGCCAATGTTTTGATCGTAAGCGGCAATTATTCTTTTATTAAAAATTTAATCAAAGCGATCAATCAGTCCGGTTTGGAGGTAGCGGAAAAGTCTTTCATCCTTGCGCCTTTGGCCGCGGCCAGGTCGGTTCTTGGAAAAAGGCAAAAAGAGCTAGGGGTGGTTTTGATTGATATAGGAGCTGAAACTACGGGAATAGCGGTTTATGAAGAAGGGGCTCTTCTTCATACGAAAATTATTTCAATTGGCGGTTCGCATATAACAAACGATATCGCAATCGGCCTCAGGATTGCAATCGATGCGGCGGAAAAAATAAAAAGAGATTTTGGCTATGCCGTAGCTTCCGATGTAAGCAAAAAAGATAAGATAAATCTTAAAGATTATGATCCGCAAACCGACGATGTTTACATCTCAAGGAATTATTTAGCCGAGATTATTGAGGCGCGGCTGGAAGAAATTTTTGAACACGTAAATAAAGAGCTTAAATATATCGGTAAAGACGGCATGCTTCCCGAGGGCGCGGTGCTTACCGGGGGAGGAATTAAGATTCCGGGAACGATTGATCTGGCAAAAAAGGTTTTGAGATTGCCCGTAAAAATAGGCGCGATAAATGATTTGGGGGGAATTATCGACAAGATTTCCGATCCGTCTTTCGCGACAGTCACGGGTGTTGTATTGTGGCAAATGGATCAAGGAGACTCCGAAGAGCCGCCAATAATCGAGATGATAAAGAATATATTTAAAAAAACAGTCAGCTTGTTTAAAAATTTTCTTCCTTAAAAAACAATATTGTGTTAAAATTATTTTGTCAGCCCTGTTAGAAGTCTTAAAATTATTTTTGCTATTTAAGAATGTTGTAAGGCGTAAGCCGCTTCGCGTAAAAACCTTGGAAAATATCAAGAATAGGTTTGGACTTCTAATGGGGTCAAGTTTTTTTTGGATAATTATTTTTTTATCCTTGCTTAAAATTTATTTTAAGATATAATTAAATCACCAAATAAAATCACTAATCAATCGCGCCTGCCTGCTCGCCTCGCTGGAGCTATGGCGAAGCGGGCCGGCAGGCAGGGATTTTATCGCGGATTATCTCTAAGCGGAATTTTTACCATTTGTGATTATTCGGGATAGAATTCGAGATTGATTAGAGAAATAATTTTTATAAATATTATGCCAGAAGTAAAACCAGAAATTGAAACATTCGCCAGGATAAAAGTTATAGGGGTGGGGGGAAGCGGCAATAATGCCATTTCTCGCATGATCGGAGGAAGAATCAAGGGAGTTGATTTTATTGCCGTTAATACCGATGCTCAAGCTTTGCATCATAGCCAGGCGACTGAAAAAATACATATTGGCCGTTCTTTGACCAGAGGGTTAGGCGCGGGGATGAATCCCGAGTTAGGCAGAGCCGCTGCCGAGGAAAGCAAAAAAGATATTGAAAAAGCGCTAAAGGGCGCCGATATGGTTTTTATTACTTGCGGACTGGGAGGAGGAACAGGAACGGGCGCGGCGCCGATTATCGCCGAGGTCTCTCGCGAGATTGGCGCTTTAACCGTGGCGGTGGTTACAAAGCCTTTTACCTTTGAAGGAGCGGAAAGAGGAAGAATAGCCGAGGAAGGCCTTGAACAGCTGAAAAATAAAGTCGATACGATTATTATTATTCCCAATGAGCGATTGCTCCAAATCATTGATAAAAAAACTTCGTTAATTGATGCTTTTAAGACAGTTGATAATATTTTAAAGCAGGCCGTGCAGGGTATTTCCGATTTGATCACTATTCCGGGAATTGTTAATGTGGATTTTAATGATGTTAAAACAGTCATGAAAGATGCCGGCTCCGCTTTGATGGGAGTTGGAATCGCCTCTGGCGAGAATCGCGCGGTAGAAGCGGCGAAAGCGGCGATTAACAGCCCTTTACTTGAACTTTCTATTGATGGAGCAAAAGGCGTTTTGTTTAATATTTCCGGCGGTACTGATTTAGGGATGATTGAAATAAACGAAGCGGCCCGCGTAATTACTTCTTCTATCGCCCCCGACGCGAAAGTTATATTTGGAGCGGTAATCGATGACAGTATTAAGAAGGGCGAGCTAAAAATTACCGTGATTGCCACGGGTTTTGGCAGTGAAGGAAGGATGGCGGCAGTTTCGTTCAAGGAAAAAAAATTTGAAAAAACTTTAAAAGAGATTTTGCCGAATGAAAAGCCGAATGAGAGGATTGAGGAAAAAGTATTTGAGCCAAAAGTTAAAAAGTTTGATCCGAGAGTAGACGCGATTCAAAGTTCCGATGAACTTGACGTGCCGGCGTTTATCAGGAAAAAATTAAAAGTTTAATTTAACAAGACACTCCCAAAATCAATAATTGTATTTTTATTCTTTGGGTTTTATTTGTTTAGCTTAAAGATTATGCTTAAGAAAAAAGAATATACAATTAAAGCGAACCAAATTAAAAAACGCGATGGGCGAATCGTGGATTTTGATGAGACAAAAATCCTCAATGTTATTCTAAAGGCCATTTCCGCTACAAGCGAAGTCGGTGATTTAAAAAAGAAATCTCGCGAATTGACAGGAGAGGTCTTGGCGATTTTAGAGATTCGCTTTGATGGCCATATAGTTCCTACCGTGGAACAGATTCAGGATGTGGTGGAAGAAGTATTGATGAAAAATAATCTTTTTAAGACCGCGCGGGCGTACATTAATTACAGAGAACAGCATAGATTTTTGCGGGAAGGCGAAAAATTGATGAAAAGCTCCAATATGTTCGTGGATGATTATTTGAGGGAGACAGACTGGAGAGTGAAAGAAAATAGCAATATGGCTTATTCGCTTCAAGGGCTGAATAATTATATCGCCAATATTGTTACGAGTAAATATTGGCTGGAAAAAATATATCCGCCGGCTGTCCGGCGGGCTTACGAAGAGGGCGATATGCACATTCATGATTTGGGAATTTTGGCGGTTTATTGCTGCGGCTGGGATTTGAAGGATTTGTTAACTCAAGGTTTTGGCGGGGTAATCGGCAAGATTCAGAGCAAGCCGCCCAAGCATTTTCGCACCGCCTTGGGGCAAATTGTGAATTTCTTTTATACTCTTCAGGGCGAGGCGGCGGGAGCGCAGGCATTTTCCAATTTCGATACTTTGCTTGCTCCTTATATACGCCATGATGGCCTGACCCAGCAAGGCATTAAGCAAGCTTTTCAAGAATTTGTTTTCAATATGAATGTTCCGACGCGCGTCGGATTTCAGACCCCTTTTACAAACTTGACTATGGACTTGGTTCCTCCCAAAACACTGGGAGAGGAGGCGGTAATTATTGGCGGAATGCCGCAAAAAGAACAGTATAAAGATTTCCAGGAAGAGATGAATATATTGAATAAAATTTTTGCCGAAATAATGCTGGAGGGCGACGCGCAAGGAAGAGTTTTTACCTTTCCCATACCAACCTACAATATTACCAAAGATTTTGACTGGAATAATCCTTACTGGGAGCCGATCTGGGAAATGGCGGCCAAGTATGGAATTCCTTACTTTAGCAATTTTATTAACTCCGATATGAATCCGGAAGACGCGCGCAGCATGTGTTGCCGCTTAAGGCTTGATAATCGCGAGCTTTACAAGCGCGGCGGCGGATTATTCGGCGCTTATCCTTTGACCGGATCAATCGGCGTAGTTACTCTTAACTTGCCTCGAATCGGCTATTTATCGAATACAAAAGAAGAATTATTGGGCAAGCTGGAGAAGCTAATGGGATTGGCAAAAGACAGTCTTGAGATAAAACGCAAAACTCTCGAATCTTTTACCGATCAAAGATTATACCCGTATTGCCACCATTATTTGCAGAATATTAAAAAGAAGAGAGGCCAGTTTTGGGGAAATCATTTTTCCACTATCGGTATAATTGGAATGAACGAATTATTGCTTAATTTTTTTGGCAAAGGAATTAATAATTTTCAGGGGAAAAAATTGGCGCTCGAAATTTTGGATTTTATGCGCGACAAGATGGTCGAGTATCAAAAAGAAACAGGCAATCTTTATAATCTGGAAGCAACTCCCGGAGAAGGTACAAGTTATCGGTTGGCTAAAGCAGACAAAGAACGTTATCCAGAAATTATTAGCGCAAATGAAATTGATTTAGCGAAGGTGTTAGAGGATACGGAAGATGGAAAAGCGGACTTGGTGGTTAAGATGGTTAATTGCGAAGCGCAAAAACAGGCGGTGGGAATTTAATGAAAGGCTAAAGTATAAATTTAAAATTTTAAATCAATTTTAAATTTTTAAATGATAAAATAAATTTATACCCAACTACTTATCCAAAGTCGTTGTATACCCTTTAGTGGTATAAAATTTAATCATTTAGGATTCATTTAAAATTTAGAATTTAAAATTTTCTAAAGTCATGAATAAAATTAATCGAGAAAAATTAGTCAAAACTAATGGCGCAAAGCTAGAGCCATATTATACCAATTCCAGCCATATGCCGGTTGGAACAACTGATGATTTATTTAATGCTTTGGATAATCAAGACGAGCTTCAGATTAAATATACCGGCGGCACAGTTCTTCATGGGTTTTTAGGGGAAAGGCTTCCCAGCGGAGAAGCGGCCAAAAATTTAGTGAAGCGGGTATTTATGAAATATAAATTGCCTTATTTAACTTTAACCCCGACTTTCAGTATTTGCCCTCAGCACGGATATATCGATGGCGAGCATTTCGAATGCCCGAAATGCGTTATTAAACAGCCTTGCGAGGTTTATTCGAGGGTGGTGGGTTATTTACGGCCTGTTCAGCAATGGAACAATGGCAAGAAGCAGGAATTCGAGGAGAGAAAAGAATATGTGGCGGAGAAATAAAGTACAGAAATAAATTTAGAAATTATCTTGGAATTAAATTTAAGCTATTCACAAGAGCTTTCCGTATCAGGCATTAAGTATCGAGTATTAGGCATAAAACAGAAATTAAATTATACTTAATACATAATACCTGATACTTAATACTGTGTTCATTGGCGGTTTGCAAAAATTCAGCTTAATTGATTATCCGGGCAAGATTAGCGCGGTTGTTTTTTTAAGCGGCTGCAATTTTCGCTGCGGATTTTGCCATAATCCGGAATTAGTCTTGCCGGAATTATTAAAAAACCAAGAGAAAATAAGCGAAAAAGAATTTTTTGAATTTTTAGGTATGAGACAAGGGAAACTGGATGGAGTTTGCATTACCGGAGGCGAGCCGACGATTTGGCAGGACTTGCCCGAATTTATCAAGAAAATAAAAGATCTGGGATTTTTGGTTAAATTAGATACTAATGGAACCAACCCCAAAATGGTTAAAAAATTAATCGATTTGAATTTAGTTGATTATTTTGCCATTGATATAAAAAATTCTCCGGAAAAATATGAAAAAACTGTAAATGCCAATGTTAATATAGCTGATATTGAAAAAACATTGAAAATAATTAGAGATTGCGGCATTCCGATGGAACTTCGCACGACCGTCGTGCCGGGGTTGATTGTCAGAGAAGATTTTGTTAAAATTAAAGAATGGCTGGAAGGTTTGGGAGTGTTGGAAAAAGTATCACTCTATGCTATTCAGCAATTTCGCGCTCTTAAGACATTGAATAAAGATTTTGAGAATGTCAAGCCGTATTCGGAGGAAGAGCTGGGGGAAATGGGGAAGATATTCGGTGATAAAGTAAGGATAGAGATTAGGGGTATTTGAAATGAAATTTAAAATTTAAAATTCAAAGAACAGTCTTTTGTAATGTCAAAGTTCAAATGCCAAATGCCAAATCAATATTAAAGCTCAAATGTCAAAAAATAAACAATTTGGCATTTAATAATTTGACATTGAATTGACATTTAGATTTTGTAATTTGGATTTGAAATAATTTGTTTTAAAATTTTTAATCATTAATATTTTTAATGAATTTATATAAATTAACAAAGAAAGGAAAAATGTATGGGAATTTTGGATTTTTTAGGCAAAAACAAAATTACGATGGGGCTTTTTAAGATGTCATTTAAGAAAATGAACGATGAGCAGAAAGAAGATTTTATTTTTAAAGCGATCAATAAATTGGCTTCGGGCGAGGAAAAACTGCCGGATAATCCCCAAATGAAAATGATAATTAAGCAATGGAAAGGAATGAGCGATTGGCAAAAAAAGCAAATGGTGAAAATGATCGCGCCGAAAATGGCCGAGGCGATTGAAAAAGGGGAATTTGATCAGATGATGGGAGGAATGGGTTAATAATTTTTTTGGTAAACATACTCGCTTTGTGAATTTTGTAAATTTTAAAATAGCACTATGATAATATGAATTATCATAGTGCTGATAAAAAATATTTTTTATTTTAAAGAATGGAAAGTAAAAAATTAATCGGATTAAGACTTTTAAAAAATAAATTATGAAACTTTGCAGCGCTTGCTTGCTGGGAATGGATTGCAAGGACAATGGCGGAAATAACAAGGACAAGAAAGTTCTCAAGCTGGCAAAAAAAGAAATTTTAATTCCTGTTTGTCCGGAGCAGTTTGGCGGCTTGCCGACTCCGCGGGAGAAGTCGGCGCGAAACGGCCGAAAGAAAGTTGTTACTGAATCGGGCAAAGATGTTACCAAGAATTTTATAAAAGGAGCGGAAGAAATTTTAAAAATAGCAAAGATATTCGGCATTAAAGAAGCGATTCTGAAACAAAGAAGCCCTTCTTGCGGTTCCGGGCAGATTTATGATGAGACTTTTTTAAGAAAAATTATAAAAGGCGATGGAGTAACGGTGGCTTTGTTAAAAAGAAACGGGATCAAAGTGATTTCGGAGGAAGATTTATGATTAAATACTCGGTATTTGCGATGTTGAGCGATAAAACAGTATGGTAATATGTATTACCATACTGGAGGGTGTATAATTTTTAAAATTGATTATGTTCAATAACCCTTCAAAAATAAAAGTAACCGTGGACAAGAGCCATCTTTTTACTTTGGGGGAGAAAATGTATCGGGAGAGCGTGGAGTTTATCAGGGAGCTGGTGAATAACGGTTATGACGCGGATGCGACGGATGTTTTTGTAATGATTGCGGATGATAAAATTACAGTGGAAGACAACGGAAGCGGGATGAGCGAAAAAGGATTGGCGCAATTTTTCACAATCGGCTCGGAGGAAAAGAGGATGAGAAATGTTTCTCCGCGGTTCGGCAGGAAAAGAATCGGGCAGTTTGGCATTGGCAAATTTTCCGCTTTGTCTTTGGCGGAACAGTTTATCGTGCAAACCGTCAAGGGCAAAAATAAATTTTCGGTTACATTTGACAGCGCCGAGTGGAAAAAATCCGACAATTGGGAATTGCCGATTGAAAGGGAAAAAGCGTCTCCGTTGGACAAGGAAGGCACAAAGATAATTTTAAATAAATTAAAAAAGAAAATTACCGTTCTCGAGGTGGAAAAATATCTGAAACAATCCGTTCCGCTGCGCGCCAAAAAATTCAGTATTTTTTTGAATAACAAAAAAATAACCGCCAATACCGTTGCCGGCAAAATCGCGCCGATAAAGATAAAAACAATGTTCGGGGAAATTGAAGGCGAAATTATTATCGCTCTGAATTCCGGAGACGTTGATGAGCCGGGAGTGGAATGTCGGGTGAAGCGGGTTTTTATAAAACGGGAATTATTCGGGCTTGAGAAAAAACATCAGCAGGGGACTTCAAGAATTACCGGAAGCGTCAACGTTGATTTTTTGCCGCTGATTTCTTCGCGTAGCGATTTTATTACCGATAGTCCGGAATACAAATTATTCTATCAGCTGATGCAAGCGGAGCTGGATAAAGTGTTCAAAGATATCAGAAACCAAAGCGATGTTAAAAATATTAAAAAAATTACCAAAGAATTGCAGGAAACGATGAAAGATATCAGAGAAGCGCTCCTGCTTAATCCTGATTTTGTTCCGCAAGGAAGGGCGGTTACTCGCCTGAAAGAAGCGGGAAGAAAAAAGGTGATGGCGGCAAGCGCTGATTTTTCCGCGAAGTCTTTGGCGCGGAAAAATGAAAATTCCGAACAGGAAGAACGGGATATTAAGAATGAAAAACCAAGTGATGGCGGTAAAAATAATACCGAAGATAAAATCAAAGAAGACATTGAAAAGAAAAAAGAAGAAACAAAAATTGAAGCGAAGCCGCTCGTGATGAAAAAAATCAGAATAAAAAAATTGGGGATTTCTTGCGGCATTGTCAGTCTGGGCGAGCAGGGTCCGGAAGTATTGAGCGAGGGCAACGCGATTTATATCAACCAAGATCATCCGATTTATCGCGATTTATACAAAAAAAGCGACTTGCTGCATTTGCATTTATTGCGCTTGATGACGCAGGAAATAGTCCTGATGAAAAAACTAAGAATCACCGCCCGCGAAGCGTTTGAATGGCAGAGTAAATTATTGAGGGATTCGTTGGTTGAAAAATAAAAAATATTTTTTACTTTAATCTAAAGTAGTATGGTAATATGTATTACCATACTGGAGGCTGATATAATGGCTTAGGATAAAGGAAAAAGTAAAAATAAAAATTATGAGCAAAAACAATAAAACATTTCTTAAAAGAATTGATTATAAAGGAAATCCTTTAGATTTTATATCTATTGTTTGCAGGGATTATGATATTGGTTCTTGTATTTCGTATGAAATTGTTGAAATGGGTTATGAGGATTTGAATATTATTATCAAAACGGATAAGGGGAAATACTTCGCAAAGTTTTTTGCGTCATTTAGAGACGAAAAAGAATGCAGTCGCTATGTTAACATAATGCTTAAAGTTTTGTCCGCAGGCGTAAATCATCCTAAATTATATAAATCATCGCAAGGATATTTGCATAAAATTAAAATAGGCAAAGGTGTTTTAAGGTTGTGTTTAATGGAATGTATAAAAGGAAAAACTTTTTATGAACTTGGAGCAAATCCGACTATTGAAGAAAGCAAATTTCTCGCTAATCAAGCGGCGATTATCAACCGGATAAATATAAAGCCAGAATTTTTATACGATCAATGGGCGATAGTAAATTTTTGCAAAGAATATGAAGAAAAAGGAAAATATTTAAGCGGCGAAGACAAGGGACTGCTAGATCCGTTATATAATAAATTTTCAAGTTACAATATCGGCAAGCTGCCTTATTGTTTTGTCCATGGAGATATTCTTAAAACCAATGTTATAAAAACGGATGAAGGAAAAATGTATATAATTGATTTTGCCGTTTCAAATTATTATCCAAGAATTATTGAACTCGCTATTCTTTACTGCTTTTTTATGGATACCGATGATTTTAAAAAAACCGATCAAATGTTTGAGATAGTTATTAATGAGTATCAAAAAAATATAAAATTAACTTCCAGCGAAAAAAGTGAATTCCCTTTCTTCTTAAAACTTGCCCACGCAATGCATATTTTGCAAGCCAATTATCAAAAGGAATTTGAAAAAAATAATAGCGCTGAAAATAAATACTGGCTGGAACTTGGCAGAAAAGGATTGTTGCATTCAGGGGTTTATGATGATAAAAACCGGCACTATGATAATATGAATTATCATAGTGCTTGATAGAATTGATTTTTAAAAACATATTTAAATAAAAATGAAACAACTTCTTAAAACATATTTCGGCTATGATGAGTTTCGGCCTTTGCAGGAGGAGGTTGTTGAAGGATTCGTTGTAGGACTTACGCGTTTGTTGTCATTCCTGCGTAGGCAGGAATCTACTGCTACGATTTAGCCTTATTATAAGCCACGCGGCAAAGAATAAAGTTAAGCCGCAATAGTGGATTACCGCCTCCGCGGTAATTACAAATAAGCAAACGCGTAAGTCCTACATTGGTTGAAAATAAAAAATAATTTTAGAATATAATCTTACATAGAATGACTAACATAATTGTTAAAGGCGCTAAAACTCACAATCTTAAAAATATTGATATTGAAATACCAAGAAATAAAATCAATGTTTTAGTTGGCGTTTCAGGCTCGGGAAAATCAACGATTGCGTATGATATTATCGCGGCTGAAGGTCAAAGACAATTTTTAGAATCAATCAGCACATTCGCGGCCAGATTATTAAAAAGATCAGAAAGGGCGGATATTGATTCTATTAAAAACCTTTCTCCGACAATCGCAATTGATCAGAAAAAATTAAGAGGCAATGCTCGTTCAACGGTCGGAACCAGTACAGAGATATACGCATATTTGAGATTATTATTTTCAAGATTTGGCTCAGAAAGAAATTTAAGCGCAGGCCATTTTTCTTTTAATAGTCCAAAAGGCGCTTGTTTCAAATGCAAGGGATTGGGAACGGAATATACAATTAATCCGGAATCAATCATAGATTTTAATAAATCTTTAAATGAAGGAGCGTGCCAAATAAATATTTTTAAACCTGGTTCAAGATATTTCAATATAATTAAAACATCCGGAAAATTGGATTTGAATAAACCAATAAAAAATTATTCAAAAGAGGAGCTTGATTTTTTGTTATATTCTCCAAAAGTTGTGTTAAGTAATAAAGAGCAAGGCTTTATACAGTCATTTAGCCACGAAGGTATTATAATTCGTCTTATCGGCAGGGCAACCGACTTAAGAGGAACTTCAAATAACAAAGAAAAAAGTGAAAAAAAATATTGGATAGAAAAATCTTGCGAGGTCTGCAGCGGGGGCAGGTTGAATAAAAAAGCGCTGAACTCAAAAATCAATCAAAAAAATATTGGGGAATTTTCCAATATGCAATTAGATATTTTTGTTAATGAAATTAGAAAAGTTAATAATTTAGGCTCAAAAGAATTAATTGATAGAATTATTGAAATCACAAATCATTTGATTGATATTGATCTGGGATATTTGTCGCTGAACAGAAGTCTAAATACTTTATCTGGCGGAGAATCGCAAAGATTAAAACTTGCCAGAGAACTCGGCTCTGATTTAATCGAAATGGTTTATGTCCTTGATGAGCCAACAGCCGGACTTCATCCTAAAGACCGCAACAATTTAATAAAGATATTGCATCAATTAAAACAAGCGCGCAATACCGTGATTGTTGTTGAACATGATGATTTGGTAATGCAAGAAGCTGATCATATTATAGAAATTGGTCCTGGCGCAGGAATTGAGGGCGGGAAAATAACTTTTAAAGGAAGTTTTAATGAATTAAAATCAGACTCTTTAATCACCGGAAAATATTTTGCTCAAAAATCAAAATTTAAATCTGATTTTAGAAATCCAAAAGGTTATCTTGCAATTAAAAATGCAAAAACGCACAATCTGAAAAATATAAATGTAAAAATTCCTCTTGAAGTTTTTTGTTCCATAACGGGGGTGTCCGGCTCGGGAAAAAGTTCTTTGATAGTCGATGAATTTATAAAGCAATTTTCAAATGAAAAAATTGTTTTAATAAACCAGTCGCCTTTAACCGGAACAGCGAGAGGCGATATTGCCACTTATACGGGAATATTCAGCGAAATAAGAAATATTTTTGCCAAAGAAAATAATGTGTCAAATAGTTTATTTAGCTCAAATTCAAAAGGCGCATGTTTTGATTGCAAAGGTCTTGGGTTTATTAATATTGATATGCACTTTATGGGTGATGTGAAAGTTAAGTGCGAGACTTGTCTGGGGAAAAAATATCAAAAAGAAATTTTAAAATACACATACAAAAGTAAAAATATAAATGATGTTTTGAATATGACTGTAAATGAAGCAAATAATTTTTTCAAGCAAACAATTATAAAAAATAAATTAAAAATGCTGATTGATGTCGGATTGGGTTATTTAACATTAGGGCAAACACACGACACTTTTTCTGGTGGCGAAGCTCAAAGATTAAAATTGGCGAGCAAATTAAACAAAAAAGGAGAGATATTTATTTTAGACGAGCCAACATCAGGATTGCATTTTGCGGATATTGAAAAGTTGCTAAATTTATTAAATAGAATAATTGATAATGGAAACTCTGTTATTGTTATTGAACATAATTTAGATGTTATTAGACAATCAGATTGGATTATTGACATGGGTCCAAAAGGAGGAGAAAAAGGCGGAAAAATAATTGCGGAAGGCACGCCGATTGAAATATCCAAAAACAAGAATTCTATAACCGGTAGATATTTATTTTGAAATAAAATATAGAGAAATGAATGATTCATGTCAGAAATATTGAGCCAGCAGTAAAAATGTAAATTTTGCATAAAGGTTCCACAGCCCTGCGGGACTATGGAACCGGCGGTTGGAATTAATGATTTATAATAAACTTTAAAACCATTAAATTATTTCCAAATGAAACAACTTCTTAAAACATATTTCGGTTACGACGAATTCCGGCCTTTGCAGGAGGATATTATTAATAATGTCTTAAATAAAAAGGACACTTTTGTTTTGATGCCGACGGGAGGCGGGAAATCTTTGTGTTTTCAGCTGCCGGCTTTGAAGTTTGAGGGGATCACTTTAGTTATTTCTCCTTTAATCGCTTTAATGAAAGATCAGGTGGACGGTTTGAAGGCGAACGGAATCGCCGCGGAGTATATAAATTCATCTTTGCCTTATTCCGAGATTGCGCAAATTCAGAAAAATGCCTTGGAAGGGAAAGTCAAAATTCTTTATCTGGCCCCCGAGCGTCTGGCGTCAGAACCGTTTCAGAAATTTTTGCAAACGCTGAAAATAGATTTAATCGCCATTGACGAGGCGCATTGCATTTCCGAGTGGGGGCATGATTTCCGCCCTGATTACCGCAATCTCAAGCTTTTCAAAAGCCAGTTCCCGCTAATTCCCATAATCGCGCTCACCGCCACCGCCACTTCAAAGGTGCGGGAAGATATTATCAGGCAGCTTTCCCTGAATAATCCGAAAATATTCGCTTCCAGTTTTGACAGGGGAAACCTTTCTTTTCTTATAACCAGGAAGAAAAACGCTTTTGATAAGCTCATTCGCATTCTTGAAAAACATAGAAACGAGTCGGCGATTATTTATTGTTTTTCACGGAAAGACACGGAGCAAATCGCGGGAGACTTGAAACTGGAAGGTTTCAACGCTTTGCCGTATCACGCCGGACTTAACAGCGAAACAAGAAAAAGAAATCAGGAATTGTTTATCAAAGACGAAGCGCAAATCATAGCCGCCACCATCGCTTTTGGGATGGGAATCGACAAGCCGGATGTTCGCCTTGTTGTTCATTACACATTTCCTAAAACATTGGAAGGGTATTATCAGGAAGTCGGGCGGGCGGGAAGAGATGGACTGCCGAGCGAATGCGTGATGTTTTATTCTTATGGCGACAGAAGAAAACATGATTTTTTCATTGATCAAGTGAAGGATGATAAAGAGCGGAATAGCGCTTTGAAAAAGCTGGATCAAATCATAGAATATTGCGAGCAGATAGAATGCCGGAGAAAATTCATCTTAAATTATTTTGGGGAAGAATATATTTTTCCTGAAAATACTGACGGCGAAAACGCCGGCTGCGGAGCATGCGATATTTGCTTGCAGCCGCAGGAAAAATTTGACGCGACGAAAATAGCGCAGAAAATACTTTCTTGCGTCATTAAAACGGGAAACAGGTTTGGAAAAAAATATCTCATTGATGTTCTTAAAGGAAAACCGACTGAACAGATTGTCAATAATGGACATGATAAAATCTCTGTTTTTGGCATTGTTTCCGATTTCACGGAAGACGAAATGAAAAATATTATGAGGTCGCTTGTTATTCTGAATCTTCTCCAAGTAAGCGAAGGAAAATATCCTACGCTTTCAGTTACAAATAAGGGAATTAAATTTCTCAAGCAAAAAGGATCGCTGGAAATTTCAAAAGCCAAAGAAGATTCTAGAGATTTGTATGAAAATGTTTCAAGGCAAGAAATAGAATATGATCGCGGGCTTTTTGAAAAATTACGCGCTTTAAGAAAACAAATCGCGGACAAGCAAGGCATCCCGCCGTTTATGATTTTCAGCGATGTTTCCCTTCAAGAGATGGCGCATTATTTTCCGAATGATAAAAATAATTTTTCAAGAATTGAAGGAGTAGGGAGCAGAAAGTTAGAGAGCTTCGGAGGTGTTTTTTTGGAAGTTATAAATAATTACGCGAAAGAAAATAATATTTCTTCCTTGGAAGTTCCCGATCGCGGAGAGAGAAGAATCAATAAAATTAAAAGGCTGGTGAAAGCGGGGAGAACAAGATATGCCAAGACAAAAGAAATGGTTTTGCAAAAACTTCCATTGCCTGCAATCGCCAAAGAAGAAGGATTTACGGAAGGCACAATCGCGAGCCACATTGAAAAACTTCTTGAAGCAGGCGAAAATATTGACATTGCCTATCTAAAGCCGCCGCAAGAGAAATTTGAAAAAATAAAAACAGCGTTTGAAAAATGCGGCGGCGAAAAATTAAAACCGGTTTTTGATTTTTTAGGCGAGAAATATTCTTATGATGAAATTCGCTTGGCAAAGCTGTTTTTAAAGCAATAAAAAATTATTTTTTTTAATTTATCGTTAAGGAATTTCAATATTGTCTGCGTTCTTCTGCGTTAATTCTGCGAGTGTCTGCGAAATTAGCGCCAGCAGACCTAATTTATTGTTAAGAAATTTCAATATTGCCATTTTTGTCATTGCGAGCCCTGTAGTCAGGGCGAAGCAATCTTGTTTATTTAAGTCTAAAATCTAAATTTGAAATTTTAAATCAAATCTAAATTTTTAAATGAATAAATGGTTTTAAAATTTTATCATTTGGGATTTCATTTAAAATTTAAAACTTAAAATTTAGCCTTATGGAATAAGTTTGTAATTTTTAAGTTTTTGGGTTTTGATTGTAAATTGTGATTTAAGATTTGAAAATTATGGCAAAAATTTATCGCTCTACTTTTCCGTCGTATTTTCCGGTTTTGGTTTTGATGCGAAGCACGTCGCCTTCCTTGATATGAAGAGGAACATCGATCAAAAGCCCTGTTTCAAGCGTGACAGTTTTTGTGCCGGCGGTTTCTCGGTCGCCTCTGACTCCGGGAGGAGCGTCGATGACTTTAAGATTAACTTCGCTTGGCAAGTCTATTATCACAGGAGTTCCTTCGAAGCTTTTTATTTTTAAAGTCATTCCTTCCGTTAAATAGCCGGAATTTTCTTTTAATTGTTCTTTGGTGAAGGAAAGTTGTTCATAAGTTGCTTCGTCCATAAAATAATAATTATCTCCGTCTTTGTATTGAAACTGAGCTCGGGCCTCATCCAGTTTGATTTCTTCCAAGACCGCGGCGGGTTGGAAGGTTTTTTCAAGCACTGATCCATTGAGCAGGTTTCTCAATTTAGACACGGTAGTCGCTTCTCTTTGCTGTTTGGAACGAAAAAAACGGTCTACGACTTCATAAGGCACGCCGTCTATTTTGATATAAGTTCCTTTTTCAAGTTCTCGAATTGAAAGCATAGTAAGTCGAAAAATTCAAATGCTAAAGCTCAAATGACAAATCAATGTCAAAGCTCAAATGTCAAATTTTTGAAATTTGGATTTTGGGCTTGAATTGGCATTTGGATTTTGAAATTTGGATTTCCAAAAAATTAATTATTAATTAAAAATCAAGGGCTTAACCCTTTTAATCTAATTATATAGTATGCTTTTGAGATGATTTTGTCAATAAATACGCGATGAAGCATTACACCAAATCCAAAATTTTTCTTTATTTTTGCCTCAGTTTTGCTATGGGTGTTTTTATCGCGTCTTTTTTTAAGGTTCCGGTTTTGGCGCTATTTGCCGTGGCGATAATCGCTGTTATTTTAATCAGTATTTTTTGGCGGAAGAAAAAAATGGCTGTGGCGGGATTTTGCTTAATTTTCGCGATTTTGGGAGTTTATCGGTATCAAATGGCTAAAAATGATTTTAAAATAAGCGATTATAACGATTATTTAGATAAAAATATTGTTTTTCAGGGTGTAATTGTGGAAGAGCCGAACGTAAGAATAAAAGATGTTCAATATGTGGTCGAAGTCAAAAGTCTAAAGTCAAAAGTCGAAAGTCTTGGAGTTTCGCAAAGTGAAACGACTTTTAACGATTTTGGCAAAATTTTAATCACTCTTCCGCGTTATCCGGCTTATAAATATGGCGATTTGGTTGAATTTGACGGAAAATTAAAAATTCCCGAAAAATTCAGTTCTTTTGATTATCAAGAGTATCTGGCGAAGGATGATATATATTGGACTATGTATTCTCCCAAAACCGGCTTTATATCATCCGGTAACGGGAATTCTATTTATAGCGTGATTTTTAGCTTCAAGAATGTATTTAAAGAGAAGGTTGCGCGTTTATTGCCAGAACCAGAAATTTCACTTTTAAACGGCCTTTTGTTGGGCGAGAGATCTGGGATGGGCGAGAAATTAAAAAATGATTTTTCGATTACAGGCACCAGCCATATTGTGGCGGTTTCAGGTTTTAACGTGACTATTATCGCTATAATAATATTGGAATTTTGTTTGCTCATTGGATTTTCTAGGAATCGAGCATTTTGGGTTAGTTTATTTGCCATAATTTCTTTTATTATTATGGTTGGCGCGCCGGCATCCGCGATTAGAGCCGGAATTATGGGCGGTCTTGTGCTTGTGGCGGTTCGCGCCGGCAGATTGAATAGCATGGCTAATGCCATTATTTTTGCCGCGGTGCTGATGCTGGCGATAAATCCTAAAATTTTGCGATTTGACGCCGGGTTTCAGCTTTCTTTTTTGGCGGTAGTCGGCATTGTTTGGGTTTATCCGATTTTAGATTATTACTTTAGGAAATTGCCGGATTATTTAAAAATTAAAAGCATGTTTCTTGTGACAATTTCCGCGCAAATTATGGCTTTGCCGATTTTAATTTATAATTTTGATCGTTTGTCGCTTGTCGCGCCTTTGGCCAATATTTTAATTCTTCCTTTTATACCGATAGCGATGGCGCTTGGATTTTTAGCGGGACTTTTTTCTTTTATTTGGATCGCGCCGGCGAAAATAATCGGATATTTTACATGGTTGGTTCTAGCTTATCAAATAAGAATGATTGAATTTCTTGCTTCTTTTTCATGGGCATCAATGGAAATTTTTAATTTCGGCCTTGAATTGTTTTTTGTTTATTATATAATTGTGGCAGCGGTTGTAGTTTGGGATTGGCGGAAGAGGAAAAATGCTTTTTGAATAATATCAAAGTTCAAGTGACAAATGCCAAATCAATGCCAAATGGCTAATGGTCAAATTTTTGAAATTTGGATTTTGGGCTTGAATTGGCATTTGACATTTGTAATTTGGATTTTTGCAGTAAATTATTATGCTTAGAATAAAAAAAATTAAATTAATCGCGCTTGGAATTTTAGCCATTTCTTCTTTTCTTGTTTGGAGCGCTTATTTTTCTTTACGCCCAAATGATAAATTGGCAGTGACTTTTTTCGATGTGGGTCAGGGAGATTCCGCTTTGATTGAAACGCCGAATCAGGATAAAATTATTATCGATGGCGGGCCGGATAATTCCGTCTTGGCGAAGGTCGGCCGGTATTTTTCTTTTTATGACAGGGCGGTGGATGTCTTGATTATTACGCATTTTGACTCTGATCATCTGGCCGGCGCGGTAGAAATCGCCAAGAATTATGATATAGGTTTGATCATTGTTAACGGAAAACAATGCGTCTCGTCTCTTTGCGGCGAATTTGAAAAAGTTATTAAACAAAAAAATATAAAAGTTGCGGCGGCGGCGAAAGGGCAAGAGATAGATTTCGGGCAAGGCGCAAAAATCAATATTTTGCTGCCGGAAAATCAAACGGATGATAATGCAAAAAAAGAAGGCGATAATAATTCTTCGGTGATTTCGCTTCTTTCTTTCGGCAAGGATTCTTTTCTTTTTACTGGCGACGCGGAAGATAAAGAGGAGATGGAATTAATAAACATTTGGCCGAATTTGACTGCGGATGTTTTGAAAGTCGGCCATCACGGCAGCAAGAATTCCACTAATCAATTATTTTTGGAAAAAATCAATCCAAAGTTTTCCGTGATTTCCGTGGGCGCGAAAAATACCTATGGCCATCCGCATATTGAAACTATTGAAGCGCTGAAAAAAATCGGTTCGGAAATTTTTAGGACGGATTTGGGAGGAGATATAGTGATGGAAACGGAAGGAAAGGGGATAATGATTAAATAATTTTCAATTTTCAATTTCTAATTTTTATTCAATTTCTAATTATTTAATTTTTAAACTTTTTTCGGATGAGTTTTGAAATTGTTTCATTAATAATTTAATAGAAATTGAAAATTGAAAATTAGAAATTCGGTTATGGTTCTTGCCAATTGATTTTTTTTGTGGTAGGATTAAGTAGTAAAAATATAATTGATTTAAATAAAAAGTTATGGCTTTAATTTCAAAATCAGAAAGAACTTTATTGCTGGTGAAGCCCGATGGCGTTAAAAGGGGATTGATTGGCGAGACGATTCATCGCCTTGAACAGCGAGGATTAAAAATAATCGCTCTTAAAATGGTTCAGCCAACCGAAGAGCATATAGAAGGTTTTTTGCCTAAATCCGATAAATGGCTTAAAGGAATGGGCAATAAAACTTTGGGAACTTACGCGCAGTATAATATTGACCCTGTTAAAGAATTGGGCACGGACGATCCTTTAAAAATAGGAAAAATGATAAAAAAATGGCTGGTTGATTTTTGGATGTCTGGTCCGGTGGCGGCAATGGTTATTTCCGGAATTCACGCCATTGATATGACGAGAAAAATTGTCGGCAATACTCTTCCTGCAAAAGCGGATATGGGTACTATCAGAGGCGATTATTCCGTGGATTCGCCTGCTTTGGCAAATATGGACAAGCGCGCGATTCACAATGTGGTTCATGCCTCGGGAGATCCTGAAGAAGCGGCGCATGAAGTTTTGCACTGGTTCGCGCCGGAAGAAATTCACGATTATAAGCGCGCTGAAGAAGATATAATGTTTTAGTATTAAGCCGGATTATTCAACGAGGTTGACAAAAAAATTATCAGTGATAATATATTGGTATAAATTATTCAAGCATTTTAGCATATAAGCATTTAAGCAAGAATAAAATTTTAAGATATTTTTGCTTAAATGTTAATATGATTAAATGAATTTTATGAGTTTTCAAAAGCAAGCATTAGCGGTTGCAAATATTATTACCATTATTATTAGCGGGGTGTTTTCTTTTGAAGGCGTAAGAAGTTAAGGGCAGGAAATAATAAGGAATATTAAGAGTCGCTTTCAAAAGAAGAGCGATTTTTTATTTGTTAATTTTTCTAATTCGAATCACTGGCAATAGCGATTCGATAGGCCAAATTAGCCGAAAAAATAAAAAGGAGGAAAATAAAATTGACGAAAAGAGTAATTGTTAAAAAGAATGGCGGGGGTTCTGAAGATTTTGAAGATCTTTCAAAAAAAATTAACGTAATAAAAGTAAATACAGGAGTGGATATCACTTATGTAAGCGTATCTCAATTCCTGGATAAACAAGAATTATTAATTAGAGGAGATCTGTCTGCTACTAATAGTTTTGTGCATCAGTTAGAGGATGCAGGATTGTTGATAATGGAAGAACTTCTAATTCCGTGTTAGTTTTATGATAATTTTTGTTTTATGCGGCAAACTAATAAGTTTGTCGTTTTTTATCAAATTTAATAAGTGGAAAACTCGCATTGACAGAATTTCTATATTATGTATAATTAAATTATTAATAGAATAGAATCTTATGGAAACTATAACTAAAAGACAATTCGTTGCAGTCGGTTTGTTGTTGGTAAGCCCACATAGCGGGATATCTTTTGGTTATAAATTTTAGAATAAAGCAAATTAAAACAAAAAACCAAAGATAGCCCGCAAGGGCTGTTTTTATTTTTATGGGCTAATAGTCTAATGGTAAGACGCCGGATAAGATCTATCTGGAGACTGCGGGTTCAAATCCCGATATGCCCACTACTCCAAACATGGAGAAAAAATTTAGTTTATACAAAAGGAGGAAAGAAGATGGCAAATAGTGATGTTTATCTGCAAATAGCAGAAGAAACAAAAAAGAAAATAGTAGAAATTGAAGAGAATAAAGGGCAAAATGCGAAGGATATTATTCTTCAAAGAAACGGATTTATTCGTTTAGTATTTTAAACTCTTTGTTTCTATTTGGTACAAGGTAATACTTGTATCCTTTTTTTATTCAAAAACCCGCCATTACTACTCATACCTCAGCGCTTCTATCGGATTTTTATGCGCCGCTTTGTATGCCGGATAAAGCCCGAAAACAAGCCCAACCAGAGTGGAAACAGCGATGCCGATAAGCGCGGCGGAAACAGGGAAAGTAAAAGTCCAGCTCATTGCTACGACTTGGCTTAGAATTATAGTAGCGACATAAGATATTCCCGCGCCGAGTAAGATGCCGATAGCTCCTCCGGCGGCGGTAAGCAGAACTGCTTCCAAGAGGAACTGCGTTAAAATATTGTTGTCGGTCGCGCCCAGCGCTTTTCTCAGGCCGATTTCCCGCGTTCTTTCCGTCACCGAAACGAACATAATGTTCATAATTCCGATTCCGCCGACCACGAGCGAGATTGCCGCCACTGAGACTAGGAGCCAAGTCAAGACCCCGGTGATTGTTTTGGCGCGGTCTGCCATATCAGCTTGGGTCATTACACGAAAATCATCTTTTTTTGGATCAGTTATCCCATGCAGTTCTCTTAGAGTTAATTTTATATCGTTAGCTGTTTTGGCGATAATTTCTTCACTCTCAGCTTCTGTCATAATCGAATGATAATAGTTTATACCCAATAGATTTTTTTGAGCAGTGCTGTAGGGTATTATGACCACGTTGTCAACATTTATAATGGAAACTTGGCCTTTTTGCGGCAGGACGCCGATTACGCGGAAATTTTTGTTTTTGATTTTAATATTTTCTCCGATTGCGGTGGAAAGTCCAAAAAGTTTTTCTTTTACTTTCGAACCGATGACGGCTACAGAGGCGCGCTGTTTTATTTCTTCGTCGCCAAAGAATACTCCTTCAATCGGATGGATATCTAAAACTCTCGCCAAAAAGGATGATGAACCAAAATTCATAGAACGAAAAGTCTCGCCCTGATAAGAGACTGAGCCAGGGACTATGACATTAGGGGTAAGATCTTTTAATCCTGGAACATTAGCTTTATTTTTTAATGCGACAACATCCCGTTCTTTCAGCGAGTCGCTATAAAGAGCTTCCATCATATCTGATGGCCCTTGTGGCTCTCGTCCGGGTTCTATATTTATTGTTTTAGAGCCAAGTCCGCCGATTTGTCCAAGGATCATTGCTTGGGCGCTGTCGCCGATAGCGACCACGACAATAATCGCGGCAATGCCGATAACTATTCCCAGTATGGTAAGAATAGATCTTGAGGCATTAGCTTTCAGTCCCATTAAAGCGGTTTTAAAAGCTTGGTAAAGATTCATAGTTTATTATTTTATAAAATTATTCGCTTCGCGGCGGGCGCGGATCAGTTTATCGCTTTCAATTTTTCCATCGCGGATATGGATAGTTCGCTCGGCCAGTTCCGCGGTATAAGTTTCATGGGTAATCAAGATAATCGTATGTTTTTTTTCAGCGTTTAATTTTTGAAAAATTTCCATTATAACTTGTCCGGATTTGGAATCAAGGTTGCCCGTAGGTTCGTCGGCAAAAATTACTTGCGGATTATTTATAAGCGCCCTGGCGATTGCCACTCTTTGCCGTTCGCCGCCGGAAAGCTTGGAAGTTGCGTGATTAGCTCTGTGGGAAAGACCCACTTGTTCTATCGCTTTTATTGCCATTTTATCCCAAAGGGATTCTTTTGTATCGGAATAGAGAAGAGGGAGTTTTACATTCTCCAGCACCGTAGCGCGGGCGAGTAAATTAAAAGACTGGAAAACAAAACCGAGTTTTTCATTTCGGATATGGGCGATTTCGTCGTCCGAATAATCGCTCACTTTTTTCCCGTCAAAAAGATAGCTGCCCGAAGTTTGTTTGTCGAGAAGTCCGATGATATGGAGAAGAGTTGATTTGCCGGATCCGGAAGGCCCCATGATCGCTACGAATTGCCCGCGCGGAATATCAAAAGAGATGTCGTTGAGAGCGTTAACTTTTGTTTCTCCGTCCTCAAAAACTTTTTCCATGTTTTTGACGGAAATGATGGGAGGAGGAGAGCTGGCTTGGGTTATTTGTTCTGGCTTCATTTCTATTTTATTTAAAGAGAAGTCTTATTAAGCACATGTTAAGTAAATCCAAATGACTAATGCCAAATGTCAAATCAATGTCAAATTATCAAATGCCAAAACTAAGGAGAATTAAATTTGAAATTTGAGCTTTGGATTTGATTTGTCATTGGAAATTTGTCATTTGACATTCCCTTGCTCATTCTGTCACCGAAATTATCACTTTTTCTCCGGCCTTAAGTCCGGAAATTATTTCAATATTGCCGTCCGATCCGCGGAGTCCGGTTTCAATTTTTCGCTCTTCTTGGTTGCCATTTCCCAGATCAATCAAAACAAGTTTTTGGCCGTCTTTGGTTATTATTGTCCGCTGGGGAATTGCGATAATATTTTCTTTTTTAGCGGTTAGTATGTCGATATTGGCTGTCATGCCGGATCTGATATGGTCATCTTCTTTGGTGAACTCAAGAGTCGCTTTATAGGTTGAGACGCCTTCAATGATAGTTTCCGCCGGATCAATTGAAATTATTTTTGCTTCAAAGATTATATCATTGCCATAGGCGTCAAGAGTGATTTTTGCCGGATCGTCGATCTTGATTTTAGCGATATCCGCTTCGGGAATATTGGTTTCAATCTGGAATTTTGCTTCGCTGATCACGGAAATAATTATCGCGTTAGCGGAAATATTTTTTCCTATTTTCGCTTCTTGCTTGGTAACAATGCCGCTGATGGGGGATTTGATAGTTGATTGATTTTGCTGAATTTCATAATTTTTTATTTGCGCCTCGGCTTGTTTTACTTGCGCTTTTTGCGCGTCTATTTGTTCCGGCGCCGTACCGGCTTTTTTTAAGGCAAGGGAATCTTCAGCGCTTCGCAAGGCATTTTGAGCATCGTTAACTTCTTTTTGGGCCGAATCGATGCTGTTTTTATTTGATATTTTTTGGCTGGCGATTAATTGTTCTTGATTGTTGATGTTGGTAATTGCCGTGTTGATATTGGTCCATGCGGTGTTCACGGAACTTTTATAAGTATCCAGCGCGGTTGAGGTTAACCCGGCGGCGGAATTAACCGCGGCGCTTAATCTGGTTAAGAAGTCGCGCATGACAATTAATTGGTTTTTTGAAGCGGTTAGCGAGTTGTCTATGCCCGGATAGTCGGATGGAAGATTGTCCGTTTCCGATTTTAAAGTTTTCAGTGAAGCGCCGGCCATGACTCTTTGCGTTTCCGAGTCTGTTTTAGCTTGCGAGTCGGTGGTGGTAAAAGTTAACAAGGGGTTAGACGTTGCCGCGTTAAAAAACAAATCGGCAATTTGAGTGTTGATTGAGTTGTAAGCTTTGGCGTATCCGTCGTTAAGAATATCTTTGGCCTTTCCATACAAATTGGCCAAATTAATATCAGCGGTTGTTTGTATATTAATTAAATTCGTCTCTTGATCGGCAAGTGATTTTTGAGCGTTGGCTACGGCGGTTTCGGATATTTTTATTTCTTCCGGCCTGGCACCTCGCGTTAGTTCGTCCAGTTTGGCGTTGGCGCCGTCCAGTTGCGCTTTTGCGCCGGATAAGTTCGCTAAAATTTCCTCGTTATCGATGCTAGCCAAAGATTGCCCGGTTTTTACCTTATCGCCGATTTCAGCATATATATTATTTATTTTTCCCGATCTTTCGAAAGAAAGGTCAATGCTATTGGCGGGTTTTATTTTTCCCGTGACGCTTACTTCTTGAGTTATGGTTTTGATTTCCGCCGTGGCGGTGCTGTATGCCGCGGTTTGGGTTTTGGTTGAATTGTTGTACCAGACAGCGGCAATAATTAAAATAACGACTCCAGCGATTAAGTATGTTTTGTTTATTTTTGGCATAAGGTCAATTTAACAATTTAACAATTAAGCAATTTAACAATTTAACAGGAAGGAATATAAAATCTTTGGTTAAAAAATAGTTATAAGCTTTGTTTAGTTGTTAAATTGTTAGTTTGTTTAGTTGATTTTTATTTCTTAATATTAGCAGAAATAGGGAGAATAAGCAATTTTTTTATTTGACAGCGGTATTTAAAAAAGGGATAATTAAAATATAATTGGCGATAACAAAATTATGACAGAAACAAAAGTTTCGGTTTTAAACGAATTTGGAGAAAAACTTGTCGGAAGCGTGTAGTTGGTTTAAAAAATATTTAAAGGAATAATTTTATGAGCTCAAAAATAATTATTGTCGATGAAAATGATAATATAATTACATATAAAGAAAGAGAAAAATTAGATGTCAAAGATATTTGGCGTGTTTCGGCTTTGTGGCTTACGAACAGCAAAGGAGAAATTTTAATGGCGCGGCGCGCTCTGAATAAAATTCATAATCCGGGAAAATGGGGTCCGGCGGCGGCCGGAACGGTTGAGGAAGGCGAAACCTATGATTTTAATATTATTAAAGAAACTGAAGAAGAAATCGGACTGAAAAATATTGAATTTAAAAAAGTTAAGAAAATAAAAACATCGACGGGTAAGTTTAGTTATTTTTGCCAATGGTATTTGGCGGAAACCGATCAGCCGTTAGAAAAATTTAAAATCCAAAAAAGCGAAGTGGCGGAAGTGAAATGGTTTTCAAAGGAAGAAATAAAGAAAAGATTGCGGGAAAATCCCGGTGAATTTATTTATTCGGTTAATCATTGGATTGGGTTGTTTTTATAAAAAATTATTAAGTAATTTAAAAAATCCATCCCCCTCTTAATCTCCCCCTCTGATTGCAGAAGGGGAGAAAAAAATAATATAATTTATGAACGAACAAAAAACAAAATATGACGCGATAGTAATCGGCGCGGGAGTTAGCGGGCTTTTGAGCGCGCTGGCGCTGGCTAAGGAAGGCAAAAAAGTTTTAGTATTGGAAAAAAATGATTATCTCGGCGGGAATTGCCGGACATATAAAATCAATGGCTATTCGGTTGATACCGGGCCGCATGCGATTACCGGGCTTAGCGATGGCCCTTTTGCTACTCTGATGGATAAATATTTTTTGGTAAAGCCGAATTTTTTGCCGATTAACGCTTATTACGCGCGCTATGGGAAAAAATTTCAGGAAATTCCGCTCACGCTTCCGCAATTCGCGATGTTTGATATTTTGTCCAGACAGGATAGAGTTTTAATAATTGGAGCTATAATGGATGCTATTGCTTTTTCTTCGCTAAATAAAAAAGCTCTGGAAAAAAACGTTTATGATTATATCAGGAAATATCGCCTTTCTTACAAAGCTTTAAAGTTCGTAGACGCTTTGGCATATTTTCTTAGCGGAAAGTCGATGCATGAAACGCCCGCATGGCGAATGCTGGGCGGATCGGGATATTTGGATGAAAACGGCAAGAATAACCGTTTTGGTAAATTAAAAAAAATAGTTATGAATGATTATTCTTCTCAGGGATATCCGATGGGAGGAATACAAAATATCACTAATTGTATTATTTCTTCTTTGCCGGAAAAACAAGTAGATTTTAAAACTAACGAAACGGTAAAAAAAATTATTACAGAAAATGGAAAGGCAAAGGGTGTGGAAACTTCAGGCGGAAGGTATTGCGCCGAGTTAATAGTTTACTCGGGATTTGTCAAAGAACTGCCTTCGATTGTTGGCGGCTTGAGTGATGAATATTGCCAAAATCTTATGAAACTTAAACAAACCAAAAGCATAACTCTTTGGTTGGGGTTGAAAAATAAATTGCCGGAATTGGCTTATATCGGTTCGGAATTATATTTTAATGCCGATACTCCTTATTGGGCGATGCCGGTGTCTAATTTTGACGCGAGCTTGGCGCCGCAAGGCAAACAACTTATTGGTTTTTCCGCTGTTTTCAAGGAAGATGATTTGGAAAAGCAAACGAATAGATTTAAAAAAGTTATTTTTAAAGCTTTGCCGAATATTGAAAAAAATATTGAATTTGAGCATACTCAAATCACAATTCCGGAAAAAGCCGCGGTAACTGTCGGCGTCCGATTTCCTTCGCCGCGTTCGCCGATAAAAGGACTTTATCTTGTCGGTACGGATACTGATATGCGGAGCATGGGCATCACTCGCGCCGCGTATTCGGTAGTGGAAGCGTTGAAATTTATGAAGGAAGACGGGGTGATTTAGAAAAAATTAAATTAAGCTTGGTTGGCGCGGCGTGGGTAAAAAATAAAATTTAGCGGCGATAATCGCCGCTAAATTTATAAAATAATCCTGTTGCGGTTGACGGACAAAGCTTGAACTAATTTTTGCGGCTTCAAGTTTTTTGCTGGCAAAAAACTTCATTTTTTTTAATTTCTTCTTTTATTCTTTCGTTTAAATTTTCATTTGGATTTTCGCGGTAAAAATCTTCGATTTCCGTGGCGCCGATGTGGCCGTTTTTGTATGATTTTCCCTGCGACATTAGATACCTTTCGTGAAGTTCGTGCAGAATAATAAATTTTCTTTCTGCGGGAGATAAAGCTTGCTCAATCCATATTTCGTTTTTAGGAATGAAAGAATAAACTTTATCATGTCCGCCTTCGCAATAATCAAGTAAAAATAGGGACCTAACCAAACTTCCGTCAACCAGCCATATTTTAACGGCTCCGCTGTATTTTTTAATCAGTTTCTTTTTGATTTGGGTTAATAATTCTTTTTTAGCGCGGCCGTTTTTTATGGCTTTTTGGCATTCCAGAGAACTTAGTCTTTCTTTTTTTTCAAAAATGTCCGATTTTTTTTCAGCTTTTTCATACTTTTTGCCGGAAGTTAACAGTTCTCTTTCGTAAACAAAGCGATCTATAAAGAAGCGATACTCTTTTGGGTCAATGTCTTTATCGATCCAAAAATGGTTTTTGGGAATGAATCTGAATTGGTCGCTAGTGCCGCATTTTACAAAATTTTCATTTATATCTTTTCTAATTGATGCTCCGTCGACAAGCCAAATGGCGTAATCGCCGTTTCTGTTTATTCGTTTTTGCGCGAATTTAGAGGCGCGATTTTGCGATTGGTTATGTGAATTAATTTTTTTGCTATGCATTCTTTTTTTCATTTTGTTTTGAAAATTAAAAATATTTTTTTCAAGACGGAAAAATTGCATGGCCGATAACAAAAAGATTTGAAGTTATAAGTTATCAGCTGTTATTTGTGAGTTATCGTCTGGTCGCAATTGCTGAACGAAGCTCGAACCTTTTTCGAGCGAAAATCGCTCGAATGATTTGAAACCCCGCCCCAGCGTTTCCGCCCGCCGAAACTCGGCGAGCAAAGCAAAACAATTTTCTTTTCAATTTTTTGTATTTGGCGCGCGACCCTTTTTCTTTTAAAAGGATTTGAAAATTGTTTTGCTTTGATGTTTGGCTTAATGCCAAACGGCGGAAACGCTTCCCACCCCACTGCGCCTACGGCGCAGAACAGGCGGGCAAAAATTCCTTCCCCCCAACCCCCTTCCTTTTTGCCCGTCTGAATGCCTGCCCGCCAAAGTTTTAACGACGGCGGGGACGGCCAGAATTTTTTGCGAGCGGACGGCGGGGCTATAAATAATAATAGCAAAAATTACTATTTTTGAAAAAGCTGACGAACATTAAGCTTGAAATCGTGTATATCTAAATGCAGGCGATTAAGTCCTTGCCATGCTTTCTTATGGCATTTTCTGAATGGCTTGCGAGATCCGCATATACAAAATTTTTCATCGCTTGGCTTTCGCAATTGCTTGCTATATTCCTTCCAATTTTCATCGGCTCTCAACAATTTTGTGTTTTCTCTAATACCTTGTTCAGTTATCTCGGCGGGGTCTTCCGCGTGGTATTCCAAAACACCAAGACCGCCATGGCTATATTCACCCCATGGCCATTTGCCAAATTTTTCAAAGTAGCTAAGTCCATATAAATATGGAACAACAAGATTTTCTATAAAGACCGCAAGATTTGAACCTGGTGGAAATTTTTCTTTTTCTTCTTGTCTTACACACAAACAAGCTGTATTTTTTTGCGACGGATTGCAGTGTAATCGCCGCAAGTCTGTTATTTTGTACTTTTTACCAATAGCTTGCGTTCGTCCACCTATTTCTATCATGAGCGGGGGTTGGGACGGAAATATGCTTGGCGTGATAATCAAAATCTCAAAAGCATCATTTATCTGGTATCCTTCGTATTCAGCATAAATATCAATAGCACCCTTCCAAACACCTTGTTGCTCCAGTTTTAACTTGGAAAATTTTGTTTGTACTTCATCAATCTTTTTTTGAGAAAAATTGTATAGGGAAGACATAGCATGTTATTGCGCCCATGGTTTTGAAGGGTTGCGGATAATTGTTGGTCCATTTGATTGATAACCATAATTGCTATTTTTGTTATCATCGCTGGACTCAAAAATTTTTTTCCATTCTTTTACCGCTTCATCGTCATTACCCTCTTTTTCTAGCTTAACCGCTTTTTCTGCAATTTCTTTTTCTTCATTGACTAAACCGAGCAATTTGGTTCGCGTGCCGTCGTTGTCTAAATACTCATCAATAATATTGCTTTCATTTGCGGGGTCTTCCATTCCTGCTGACTGTAAATTTTGTACGGCGTTCGCAAAAAAATTTGCAAGGCCTTGAGAATATGAGCTGATTTCTTCACCACCCAAAATCTCAACAGCAAGCATTTCTAGATGAAATGATTTTACATAATCGCATTTTTCTCGCTTCCAAAACTTAAGCAATTTAACAATAGGGACAAGCCGCTTAACTCCACTGGAATCAGATGTTTCATTCGCTGATGTTAAATTACTACCATGAAGTTTAGGATTGGATTCAATAGCTTGTAGAGTATTCTTGTCAAAAATTTTATATCGTTCGTCTTTTTCTATTTGGATTGCCGGAACAACATCAATCTGAAAATTTTCTTTATAGACAACTCCCATCGATCGTTTTTGCTCCTGAATTTCCTCAATATCCGCATCGTCATTTTTTATTTGCTCTAAAGCGTTTTTAACTATACTTAATAAATCCGGCAATTCGCTTTCTCCGTAATCTTTCTTGCTGAAAGCTAAAAAGAAATCAACATCAAATTTATTATCGTCCTTGGGACGAATCATTGTGTTGCGGGCATAAGAGCCGGTCAAAAAATCGTCTTCAACCGGAAGTTTTTCGCGTAATTTTTCACGCAATATATTATGCTTTCGCGAAATTAGATCGCTTTCGCTTTTTGTTAGCTCTAATTTGCCAGCTAATTCTTTAAAAAATTCTTCAGTAGTCATAATTTTATTTCGGTTAATTATTGTTTATAGCTAGTAGTAATTAATGTTGTAATAATGTCATTTAATAAACGACCGCGAAAATTTACAATTGTCGTATTCGGGTTGTTACTGATTTTGTTTCTTATTTCATTTGGTATTGATTGACCGTCTTGCGGTGAAAATTCAGGAAAATAAAAGATCATGCCAGCATTAGATTTTTTATTTGCTAAAATTGGGTCATACTCAATTTAACACTAGTTTGAAAACTTATCCATATAGTTTTGATACCCTGAACAGGAAGAATTTCTTATCGGTCACGCCTCTTACTACTGCTCTGAATCCTTTGAGTTTTGCATTAAACGATTCTGC
>JAHILZ010000054.1 GCA_018896765.1 Patescibacteria group bacterium
CAGCATCCTCAGATCCGAAGTATTCAGCGAATAAATTTCTGCGCTTTCCATGGAAATTATGCGGTTTTTAACTAAACCTGCCAGAGATTTATTCAGCGATATCATCCCGGCATCCGCGCCGGTATCGATAACTAAATCCAGCTGATGAAATTTTCCCTCCCGAATCAAATTCCTAACCGCGGAATTGGCGATTAAAATTTCCAAAGCCGGCACGCGGCCGGAATCAATTCTTGGAATAAGCCTTTGAGAAATAATCCCCAGCAAGCTTCCGGATAATTGCATTTTTATCTGATTTTGCTGTCCGGCGGGAAAACTATCTATAATACGATCTACTGTTTGCGAAGCATTATTGGTATGAAGAGTCGCGAATACCAAATGGCCTGTTTCGGCGGCGGTAATTGCCGTGGCCATAGTTTCAACGTCGCGCATTTCACCCACCATAATAATATCAGGATCTTCTCTGAAAGTCGCCCTTAAGGCGGAACTAAAAGATATCGCGTCGTGATAAACTTCGCGCTGATTAATAATACAGCGATCCGGCTTAAACAGATACTCAATTGGATCTTCGATGGTTATAATATGGCTATTGCGGTTTTGATTGATATAATCAATAAGCGCGGCCATAGTGGTTGTCTTGCCATGCCCCGACGGGCCAACAATCAAAACAAACCCTTGAGAAGGCCTTGTTAGATCCAAAAGCATCGAGGGCAATTCTAATTCTTCGAGCGTCCTGATTCTCGCGGGAATTAACCTTAGGGCGGCGGCCAAATATCCTTTTTCGAAAAACACATTGATTCTAAATCTCGCTTTATCATCAAAATTATAAGAAAAATCGACTTCTTTTTCCCTTTCAAGAATCTCTTTTTGTTTTTCAGTAATCATGCTGTAAACCAAATCCTTGATGCTGGAAGGATTCAAAATTTTTCCCGGCATATACGGCACCAGATCGCCGTCTATTCTCAATGTCGGATAGCGGCCTACCGCCAAATGCAAATCGCTGGCGCCCTGCTCCGAAACAGCCGATAATAAATTTTTTAGATTAATAGTTGAAAAACTTGATAAAACCACGAAAGTGGTATTAAGTATTATGTATTAAGTATTATGTATGAAATTTTAAATTTTCCAAATTCATACTTGATACTTGATACTTGATACTTGATACTTGATAAAAATTATTCTTCCTCTCCCTTTGATACTTCCAAAACTTCTTCCACCAGCACATCGCCTCGGACGGCCTTAATAATTCCCGCTTGGCGGATAGTAATCATATCCTGGCGCAACGACTCTTTCAGAATAGCGTCTTGCGAAGCGCCATCCGTGATTATTTTCGCCAAATCCTTTGTTACTTCCAATATTTCATAAAGGCCGATTCTCCCTCTGGTTCCTTTGTTCAGACAGCGCTTACAGCCAACTCCCCGATAGAGCTTAAGAGGGCGCTTCTCAATAAATTCGCCGATCTCTTTTCTCCGCATAACGCTAATTTGTGAGATTTCTTTTAAAATTTTCTTTTCCACTTCCAATGAAGGCGCATATTCTTCCTTGCAATATTTGCAGATTTTTTTCACCAGTCTTTGCGCCACCGCGATATTCAAAGAAGATGCTATCAAAAACGGCTCAACCCCCATATCTACCAAGCGAGGTATCACGCCAATGGCGCTATTCGTATGAATAGTGGATAAAACCAGATGCCCCGTCAAAGCGGCGTGAACTACCAGCTCCGCTGTTTCTTTGTCTCTTATCTCGCCAACCGAAATAACATCAGGGTCTTGGCGCAAAATAGAACGAAGCCCTGAAGCAAAAGTATAGCCGATTTCCGGCCTTATCTGGCTTTGATTAACGCCATTAATATAATACTCAATCGGGTCCTCCAAGGTAATAATATTCGTGCCATCCTGATTTAAAACCGACAAAAGAGTGTAAATAGTCGTTGATTTCCCGCTTCCGGTCGGCCCGGATACCAAAATAGCGCCAAAAGGCTTTCGAATATTTTCTAAAATCAGCCGGCGATAATGAACGCCCATACCCATATTTTCCAAATTTTGAATGCCTTGATCTTTGTCCAAAATTCTCAATGCGATTTTTTCCCCTTTGGAAGTTGGAAGGGTGGAAACGCGAAAATCTATCAGCTTGCCGCCAAGATTAACCTGAAACCTGCCGTCTTGGGGCTTGCGCTGCTCGTCTATTTTTAGATTAGATAATATTTTTATGCGAGAAACTATGGAAAGCTGCAGCGACTCGGGAAATTCAGAATTCGTTTGCAACACTCCATCAACTCGATTCCTAATTCTTAATTTTCCTTCCACCGGCTCAATATGAATATCGCTCGCTCTCGCGTCAACCGCGGAACGCAATATCATATCCACAATTTTGCTTACCGGCGCTTCTTCGATCAAAATTTCTGAAGTTTTTGCCGCGCTTGATGCCGCTTGCGGTTTTTTAATAGCGCTTTGAATATCTTCGAGCGCTTTTTTTACTTCCGTATTTATAATATGGTACTGCTTGAAAGCATTCCGAAAACTTGCTTCGGAGCAAATGTAAGTTTCGATTTTTTTCCCCCTCTGCCAAGTAAAAAACCTTAAAGCCTCTTGAGCTCTTTGATCTTCGAGATCAAACTGAGCAACTTTAATTTTCTCATTATCGGAAAAAAAAGAAACAAACCGGTAATGAGACGCCGCCTCTTCGGGAATTTGATTCAATATCTCTTGAGGTATATGCTCTTCTCTTAAATCAACATAATCAATATTAAAAAATATCGCCTTAATTTTCGCCAATTCCTCTTCATCAACAATTTTATTTTTTATTAATGCTTTTTCCAAGGTTAAATCTTGCTCCAGCGCTATTTTTTTTGCATTATCAATAACTTTCCGAGACGCCGCTTTTTTTTCCAGCAATAATTCAATAAATTTTTCATCATTTAAAAGAGACATAATTTATAATTATTAAAACTAAAATATATCCTGATTGCCAATTTCATCTACTCCCGTATTAATATTATAATCCGGGGATAAAAACAAGCCGCCAAATACTTTTTCATTTATAAAATTTAAATTTTTAGCGGTAAAATTTTTAAATTTTGCGCTGCTTAGCAATTTGGCGATATTTTGCTCCTTCAAAGGATTATGCAGATAAGTTTTTAATTCAATATTATAGGAATATGTTTTTCTCTCCCCTTCTATTTCTTTGGAGGAAGAATCGCTCGAAAAATCAACAAAAACAATATCCATTACTCGCTGGTTTTTTTCAATCGCGGCCAAAAAGTTCTTAAAAGAAAGATAACTGCCGCGCAGAGACATTTTGATAATCCTCGAATCAAAATCGTAATTTTTAGGCAATTCGCCTGCCGCGCCTTGCTGTTCGCCCGCAGGATTGCCGCTTTCTTCAAAAACTATTTTTAAAGTGCTTAAGCCGCTGGCGCTGGCCAAACTATCCAAATTTGACAATAAATTGGCTTTATCCTCATCCGCGGGCAAAACCAAATCAAATTTGTTAATAATTTCTTTATTTTTCGCGGTAAAACTAATAAGTTCTTTTAACCTTTTCAATGTATCTTCCGAGTCTTCGGTAATCATTTCTTGGGTTTTGATCTTGTCCCGTAAAATACCAATTTCCGGATAAGCATTAATTATTTGCCAAATCAAAACAACCGTTATTATTAAAAAAACAATCGTTGCAATTTGTACGCCTTTTGTTTTCAGCCTGCTGGAAATATTTATACCCAGCCCGTTAGAAATTCCCATATTAATAAATTTATTTGCTTATTAAACCGCATTAAAAAATAATTACATATTTCTAACGGGTTTCATATTCGCAGTTTTATTTATTACTTTGAAATTGCGCGCCTTATGGCGCCGCGACATTGACTGTTCTGGTTAGCGTCTCGGAATTTCCCGAAGCATTAGCGGCATTATAAGTCAAAGTATAAGTTCCGACAACGCTCGTATCTACCGAACCGGCTGTCGTTACAGCCACGGGTCCGTCAACCCCGTCAACCGCAACCGCTCCGGCATCAGAATAATTTGATCCGGCGGTTATTTCAACCAAGCTAGGGCCGTTCAATGCGATAATCGGACGAACGGTTATTAATTTTAAATCTAAGCTTAAAACAACCGAAAATAAGACCTTCGCATTTTTCCCAACCGCGGCTTCTTTAAAAATAATTTCTTTTATCTCCTTAGATTTTTTAAAAATTATCAGTTGCTTCGCTAGCGCGCTATAACTATCCGCCTCGCCCGAAATTGACACAATAACCGTATTATCATTGCTAATTTTCTCAGAAAATTTACTGTATGAAACGCTTTTAATGGTTAATTTCTCTAATAATTCAAAAAATTTTGACCCATAAAAATGAGCCGACAATATTGATTTGACGCTTTTCCCTTTTACAATGGCATTAGCTACCGCCGAAAGCTCCTCTGCCGTCGCGCTTTTGGAAATCTCTTCCTGGATATCCGCGCTTTTTTTCTCGATAATGCCTAGCTGTTTTTTTAGAAAAAAAGCGTTGTAGGAATAAATGCCAAGATAAGCCAAAGAGCTAATGGCAAAAAAAACAAAAACAATTAAAGAATAAAAAGGCATCCGCGGTTTTCCGCCGGCAGCGCCACTCTCTTTCTGAGGCATTAAATTTATTTTTATAGCCATAAATCTGTATTATGTATTAAGTATTATGTATTAAGTATGAATTCAAAATTAAATTAAATTATACTTGATACCTGATACCTGATACTTAATACCAAAATATTTTTATCTAAATTAACTCAAACGATTGGATAACTTTTTAGAAAATAAAATTTCGAATTTTTACATTTACAGTTCTCTCATTGCCAGTCCGACCGCGATAGAAAAAGAAGGCGCTAGCTCTTTTAATGCTTGCTCAAGACTTGGCGGATAGTAATAAATACGGCCCCATGGATCGCCTATGCTTACGGGCAAATGCAAATTCCCCGAAAAATACTCGACTAACCCCGGCAAACGCGCGGAACCGCCGCACAAAATGACTCTTTCGACTTTTTTATTGCTTTTATAAAAATACAAGCTGTTTACCCTTGATATCTCGCTGGCAATACGGCCAACCACCGGTAAAATTACCTGATTGACGGAGTTATCGCCTTCGCCTCTCACCGCTATCCCTCTTTCTCTTTTCAAAATTTCCGCCCGCTTAAAATTAATATTCAAAGCATGAACAAGAGCTCGCGTGATTTCATTTCCGCTGGTATCTAATCCCTTATTAAGCATAACATAACCATTATCCACCACTAAAATATTAGTTATTTTTGAGCCGATATCTACAATAATGGTCGGGGTTAAATCATCCCCGACAAGCGAACGAGACAATGCAAACGATTCAAGCTCAATCGCTTTTAAATTTAGATTAGCTGCTTGAGCAATTTCCGCGTATTTATTCGCGACTTCTTTGGGAATAGCCACAAGAAGAACTTCAATTTTTCTAATCGGTTCTTCGCCCTCGACATCAACCCTATTTTTCTTGCCGATAATATTCCATCCCAAGACCACTTCGCTCACGGGAACAGGAATATATTGCCGCGCTTCATACGGAATAGATGCTTCTATTTCCGTATAAGGCATATCGGGTAATTCCATTACCACGGAAAAAGTGGAAAATACGGGAACCGACAAAATAACGTCTTTCGAAGTAACTCTTGATTTTTCAACCAACTCTTTAAGCAAATCTACCACCTGGCCGCCCAAAAGATGTATAGAGCTCGTCTGAAGCGTACTTTGCAGCAACTCTACTTTTCCATATGTTTCAAGCAAGCCATACGCTTCAAGCTTTACGCGATTTTCTTCCATTCCAAGCTGTACTATCTTAACACTGGAAGTGCCTATGTCTATACCCGTAAAACTTTTATGTTTTGTTTTTAAAAAATCGAACATGGAAATAAAATCACTAATCAATCTCTAATTCTATCTCGAATAATCGCTAATTAAAGTGTTTGTATTCGTGATGATTAGCGATAAAATTCGTGTATGATTAGAGATATGCCTTTATACTTCTTCAATTATTATTTTTCTTGTCTTGCTTCCAACCAATTTCGGCAAGGTTATTTTTAGCACTCCTTTTTTTATGCCCGCCTTTATAGAATCGACATCCACTTCGCACGGCAAAATAATTGAACGAGAAAAAGGACCCCAAAAACACTCGGACACAAAATAATTAATGTTTTCAGCCGCGTCTATGCTTTTTTCCCTTATGCCTTTTATAGTAAGAACATTATTCGATACCGATACATTAATATTATCGGGATTGACTCCGCCAATAATTGATTCCACGACAATCGAGGAATTCGTTTCGTAAACATCAACCGCCAATTGCCCTTCTTGAACTTCTTTAGATTCTTCCGCGGCCATAAGAGAGGAATTATTTTCATCCGCGTCCTCTACTTTTAAAAATGTTTTCTTGCCGCCGGAAATTTTTTCAAAAAAAGATTGTTTTTCTTTCATCATAATTTTTTCAAATCCTATCCCGAGTACTCGGGACTAAACAAAATCTAAATTCTAATTTTCCAAATTCCAAACAGTTTTGGATTTGTGATTTTGAATTTGTGATTTGTTTAGGGTTTAGGATTTCGTACTTAGAATTTATTATGCTCATATTATACCTTTTTCTTGTTTTTAAGGCAAATGCGAATTTGATATTAGATATTAGATATTAGATATTAGATATTAGATATTAGATATTAGATATTAGATATTAGATATTAGATATTAGATATTAGATATTAGATATTAGAAAATTTTAATATCTGATATCCAGTATCAAATGCCTAAAACAATAATTTCTTTTTTTCTTCCAGTTTTATTATTGCGTCGCGGCTATTTTTCAGTTTTTCCTTTACCTCTTCCACTATTTCCTTCGGAGCTCTTTCCGTAAAATTTTTATTTGCCAAATTTCTCCCGGCTTCAATGATCTTTTTTTCATTTTCCTTAATTTCTTTTTCGATTCTTTCCAGTTCTTTTTTAAAATCAAGCAATCCTTCCAGCGGCAAATGAATTTCCACCCCATCGACAATCGTCGAAATCGCTTTTTCGACCTTCATTTTTTTTGACTCGATAACAAGATCTTCCAGACGACCAAGCTTTTTAATAACGCCTGCTTCTTTTTTAAATAAGTCTGTTTTCTTGCCGATAAAAATCGCTTTGATTTTTTTTGCCGGCTCAATTTTATTTTCAGCTCGCAAATTTCTTATCGCTATAATTGAATTTTTGATTAAATTAAAATCGGCGATATCTTCCTTTTTTGCTTTGAATAAAAACTTAGGCCATTTTTCCGTCATCAGCAAGCTCCTCCCCTCTTGAGAGGGGTTAGGGGTGTGTTTAAATTTACTCCAAATCTCTTCCGTCACAAAAGGAGTAAATGGATGCAAAAGTTTTAATAAAGTTTTTAAGCAATGCGCGAGAATAATATCTTTTACATTCTTCGTTTCCGTATTATTTTTAATTTCTATTTTGGATATTTCCAGATACCAATCGGCAAAATCGCTCCAAATGAAATCCCGCAATTTCTCCCCCGCCTGCGAAAATTCGCAGTTGTCCAAATCGCTCGTTACCTCTTCGATTAAGCCACTCAATTTACCCAAAATCCACTTATCCGCGAGAGTTAAATTCTCATAATTAATATCCAATATCCAATATCCAATATCCAATTCTTTATTTTTAGACATTGAGTTTCCCTTTTCACTCTCAATATTTTTAACATATATGGGTATAATATAGCGGCTTATATTCCAAAGCTTATTCACGAAATTCCGATACCCTTCAATTTTTTCTTCATAAATCCTCAAGTCATTCCCGGGGCTTGATCCGACAATCATACTTAATCGCAAAGCGTCCGTTCCGTATTTTTCAATCATTTCAATCGGATCAATCCCGTTGCCAAGCGACTTGCTCATTTTCCGGCCATGCTTATCCCGCACCATACCGTGCAGATAAACATTTTCAAACGGAACTTCGCCCGTCGCGTATGTCGTCATCAAAATCATTCTGGCCACCCAAAAAAACAAAATATCATACCCCGTCTCCATCACGCTCATCGGATGAAACTTTTTCAAATCCGGACTGTTCGCCACCCACTCTTCAAATGTTTTATACTTTTTATGATCTTGATCAAGCAAAGTTGAAAAAGTCCACAACCCCGAAGAAAACCATGTGTCCAAAGTATCGCTATCTTGAGTCCAGTCCTCGTTTTTAGGAGATTCTACACCAACATAAACTTCATCGCTGAATTTGGAATTTGGAATTTGGAATTTGGAATTTATTTTTTCATATTCGATCAACCCCAAATCTGCATGACTGTTAAGCAAATTTGAATCCAGCGGTTTGTTATTTATTATATGCTCCAACACTTTCCACACTCCGCTATGAGCCACAATTGCAATATGTTTCCCCTGATATTTGCCTTCTGTTTCTTCCAAAAAATCCTTAACTCTTTTTGCGACATCCGTATATTTTTCCCCATTAGGAAATCCAGCCTCGCGAAATTTATCCAGTTCGCTAGTTCTGCTTCCCGTCAAATCTCCAAAATCAATTTCTACTAACCTGTCATCATATATAATCTTTTTCTCGCCAAAAATTATATTTGCAGTCTGCTTCGCTCTTTTTAATGTGGAAGAAAAAACAGCGTCATATTTTTCAGCTTGAACGATTTTTGCGATTTCTTTCGCTTGTTCTTCGCCTTTTTTCGTAAGAGCAGAATCTCTCCGCCCGTCTGGAGTGTCTTTGGCATTACCTTCGGACTGGCAATGCCTTATAAAAGTTATTTTCATTCTTGATTCTTGATTCTTGATTCTTGATTCGCTCTTATACCAAACCGGCATTCTATGCCCAAACCACAACTGCCGTGAAATACACCAGTCATGCAAATTTTCCATCCAATTGAAATATGTTTTTTCAAATCTTTCGGGAATTATTTTTATTTCTTTATTTCTCACAACTTCCAGCGCGACATCTTTCAGAGATTTATTTTGAAAATATTTATTGCCTTTAATTGTAATTTTTTTATCCACCGCCACAAACCATTGTTTTGATGGCAAAGGCTCAATCGGAGTATCACAGCGATAACAAATACTCAAGCTTTGATCAACTTCTTCAACTTTTTCAATTAGTTTATTTTCTTCAAGATATTGCGTAAATTTTTCCCGCGCTTCCAAAACCGTTAATCCTTTATATCCTTTTCCGGCATTATCATTCATTTTGCCATCTTCGCCGATTATTTTTATAATCGGCAAATTATTTTTCTGCGCCATCTGCCAATCAGCCATGCTATGCGCGGGAGTTACTCCCAGCGCTCCCGTTCCAAAATCCATATCAACTTCCCTATCCGCGATAATCTTTATTTCACGCTCCCCATTTCCCAAATCCACCCTATAAACCCTATTAATATATTTTTTATACCTCTTGTCTTTCGGATTAACCGCCACAGCAGTATCTCCGAGTTTTGTTTCGGGACGCGTAGTAGCAATGGTAATTGGAAAATCTTTTTGATATTTGAAATAATATAAATTCGCTTTTTGATCTTTATGCTCAACCTCATCATCCGCCAAAGTTGACTCGCACCGCGGACACCAATTCACAATCCTGTCTCCTTTGTATATAAGCCCGTCATTATACATTTTCACAAAAACCTCCCGGACCGCGCGAGATAAGCCGTCGTCCAGCGTGTATCTTTCCCGCGACCAATCGCATGATGATCCCATTTTTTTGGTCTGATTTTTGATTGTATGCCTAGAGTCTTCAATATATTGCTTTACCCTTTCCAAAAACTTTTCCCTTCCAAGATCGTATTTTGTTTTTCCTTCTTTGGCGATTATTTTTTCCACTCTTGTCTGTGTGGCAATTGCCGCGTGATCCGTCCCCGGAAGCCAGAGAGTTCGTTTTCCTTTCATACGATTATAGCGAATCATCAAATCTTCATAAGCAAGCATAGAGGCGTGCCCCAAATGCAAAACCCCCGTCGCGTTCGGCGGCGGCATGGCAATGGAAAATTTTTCGGCATCTTCCGCCAACTCCAAATTATCCGGATTAAACGCGCCGGACTCCTCCCATTTCTTATAAATTTTATCCTCAACCTCTCGCGGGTTGTAGGCTTTTGGCATTTCGGGCATAAATACATTAATAAAGCTCAAATGACAAAATCCAAATGTCAATTCAATATCAAAATCCAAATGACTAAAATAATTTAACATTTAAGCATTTATAATTGATTTGGCATTTATAATTTGAGCTTTGAAATTATTATTCTAATCCTTGAGACAACGCACGGAAAACCCGTACGCCTTATTACTGAGGTACCGGTAGACCGTGGAGCTGCCTGAACTCAAGATTCGTTCCCACGCGAAAGACGCATCATACTGCGAGCTGTACCACAAGTACGCGTTCGTGAGCCGATTGTAGAACGAGCCATCGGTACTGCGGAGGCCGGCGAGAATGCCCTCAAAACCGCTAGTGCCGCCGACTTTAAGTTTTGTTCCGGCAGTATCGCAATCCCATCCGGTTCTAGTGCTAACGCATGTATTCGCGCCATCTTTCAGATAATTTTCCAGAATGTATTGCTGGGCATCGGTGGGAATATGCCAGCCAGTCGGACAGATGCCTTGGGCGCCTTCGGTTGTAACATACCCCATCGCTTCATTCCACTGATACAAGCCTCCATCGGTTACGCAATTCGCGGCATATTGAATATTATCAACAGTGCCGGCAGTGCCGCTTGGCGCCGGACACCATTTTTCTATAGTTCCATTGTTTGAAGGAGTAGTGTTCCCCGTTGCCAGCTGAGTGCCTGTTCTTAAGTTTTGTTTTAACCAGCATTGGGTTCCGATTAAGACGGTGTTGTAAATATTATTATCTATATCAGCAACTATATCCGTTCCGCAAGTAAAATCAGAATTAGAAACAACGCCTCCAAACATCTCCCCAAACAACCCTTCGTCCTCCCCTTTTATCTTCTCTTTTACATTATCCCATTCTTCAGCGGAATATTTTTCAGAAGTCAGCGGACTATATCCATTTTTTATTTCATCAAAATCATCATAACCATCACCGTCTGTGTCTGGATTGTTTATCTTAGTCCCTAAAATCTTCTCCAAATAATCAGGAAGCTTGTCTTGATCGGTGTCTAAATTTTTATCAACTTCAGCTTCTTTATCTTTTATGGTTTCTATATTTTCTTTCGGTCCATTGTCATTTATGGGAAGCATGATATTGACTTTATAAAAATAATAAAAAGAGCCGGCAATAATCAGAATAACGAAAACCAAAACCAACGCAACAGTTTTTTGGCTTAAATTTTTCTTGGGATTAAAATCAATCGGCTCGCCGCCGCCGTCCAATTTTATATCCGCGTTATTTTTATTAGGTTGATTATTTTGTTCCATGGTTTTTGTTTTTAGTTTATAAAATTAGCTTTAATTATTATCAATTATTTTTTCCAACAGCCATTTATAAACCGGCATTACTTTTATTTTCTTGCCATCAACTTCAATCGCATCTTCCTCGTCTTTTGTCAAAATTAATCCTTCTTTTAATTCTAATTCTTGCATCGCCTTCACCAACGAATCAATCTCCCTATCTTTCGTTTTAAAATCTTTCAAGGTCAAGCAAACTTGGATCAGTGATTTAATTTTCTGTTTTTCTTTCAATAAAAAATCAACTTCCAAATTATTCTTGGTTTTATAATAATAAATTTCTTTCCCTGTTTTCAATAAATGCAGAAAAACCAAGTTTTCCAATAATTTTCCCTTATTCTCGCTGAAATCAAAACTAACCGCGTTTCTTAATCCTAAGTCGGATATATAAACTTTTCGCGGATTAACAGCTTGTTCTTTGAGAGAAAAAGAAAACTTGCTCACAAAATAAATAAGATAAGGATAAGTTAAATACTCGGAAAATCGTTCAATGGTAGACAAGGGCATTTTCAGGAACTTTGCTATTCCATTAAAAGAAATCAAAGAAGATTCATTGGAGAAATAAAATTTAGCCAATGTTTTTAATTTTTCCGTTTGACGAATTTTAAATCGATAAATCAAATCACGGCTTAAAATATCTTCAAAATAATTTCTTAAAAGCAAAAATTTATCATCGCTGTTTTTTAAAAATACCTGCTTGGGCATTCCCCCGAATTCCAAATATTCTTCAAAAGCTTTTTTAACCCTTGCTTGCTTATTGATCAAATCCAATTTACCGGTAATTTCTATTTTATTAAATAGTAAAAATTCTTCAAAAGACAAAGGATAGATAATCAACGGTAATTGCCTTCCGGTGAGAACAGTGCTGAATTCAGAACTCAATAAATGAGAATTGCTTCCGGAAACAAAAATTTTAGCTTCCTTCCTCTCGTTCAAACTTCTGACAAATTTTTCCCACCCCTCAATATTTTGCGCTTCATCCAAAAAAATAATCGGTTTTATCTCCGGCGTTAAATTTTCCAAATAAATTTCATAAATATTGTTAAGCAGGTCCAGCGAATACTCGCCCAAAAAACGGGAGTCTTCGAAATTGACATAAAGAATATTGTTCTTGGAAATTCCTTTTTCTTCAATCAATTTCTTGGCAAACTGCAGCATTAGAGTTGACTTGCCGCTTCTTCTGATTCCAACCAGCGAAATCACTAAGTCCATTTTATAATATCGCTCCATTTTTTCCAGATATTCTTTTCTCTCCAATCCGGTTTCTATTTCTTTATTCCAAAAATTCCAATCGTTTAATATCTCTAAAATTTTATCTTTGCTAATCATAATCTTGTACTATATGTGGGTTAATATTGCCTATTCTTGAACTATATATAGTATAACATTTTAAAACGATCTGTCAACTTTTTCCACCTCCTGTGAATTATGGGTTTTCGGTATTTCGGGCATAAATATTTTAGTAAAGCTCAAATGACAAAATCCAAATGACTAAAATAATTTAACATTTAAGCATTTATAATTGATTTGGCATTTATAATTTGAGCTTTGAAATTATTATTCTAATCCTTGAGACAGCGAAGGGAAAAACTAGTTGATTTATTTGATGAAATCCTATAAATATCAGATTCTTCTAAAATAATAAAACGTGTCCACGCATTATTTTCAACACTGGAAGAAGACCAAAAATTTGTACTATCATTTCTAAGACCAAACTTACCATTAGGTCCTCGGCCACCTGATAATAAACCAGAGAAACCGTCTAAACCTTTATTCCTTAGTATTACTCCTGCTGGATCACAATTATCTCCATCAGTCACTGCACGAGTCCTATAGTTCGGACATGCGCTCGTAGCTAACCCATTTTCCAACACATACCACTCCCCATCTTTTGGCACATGCCAGCCATCAGGACAAATGCCTTGAGCGCCTTCCGTGGCAGAATTATTCATCGCCGTATTCCAATCATATAATCCGCCATCAGTGTTGCAAATATTTACATCATTATCATAACAATACCGAGTTATCGCTTCTCCTGCTAGATTTTTTGTAACTTTTAAATTTTCTTTCAACCAGCATTGCTCGCCGATTTGGACTGTGTTGTAAATATTATTATCTATATCAGAAACGGTGGAAGCGCCGCAAGTAAAAGATAGCGGCGCTTGACTCGGCGCCAGACTCGGAGTCAAAGACGCCTCAGGACTTGGGCTTTGAGACGGCGCAAGCGGCATTCCAAACTCCCTTTCATAAAACTCCCTGTCCTCAATCTTTATCTTCCCTTTCACATTATCCCATTCCTCCTCGGTATATTTACCCGCCCCGCCGGCAATCAAAGGGCTGTAGCCGCTTTTAATTTCCGCTAAATCTAAAAAAGTATCATCGTCAGAATCCGAATTATTGATATTGGCGCCGAGAACCTTTTCAATCGCATCAGGCAGACCGTCTAAATCGGAATCTAAATTTTTATCAAACACCGGAGCTGCCGTAGGAAGAACCGCGGCCGGAGAACTTATCGGCTGGAAGTTATTGTCTTTTGTAAAAAAATAATAACCGCCGATGCCAACAATAATGACCAAGATAGAAGCTGCCGCGATTAGCGCGAACTTTGAACCCTTGCCGCTTACCAACGGCGGTTTCGGCCCTTGCATTTCGGTTGAAGCAAGCTTAAATTGCTGGCCGCTATGCTGAGTATTCATATTGATTACTGATTTAGAATCGTTGGCTTGAGCTGACGGAACAGATTTCCCCGGAGGAATAACGGGAGGCGCGGAAGGAATATTAATGGAACTTTTGTTTTCACCTTGATTGCTTGTTGGCTGTGGAATTTGAACCATAATTTTTAGTTATTTAGTTATAAAATTAAAAATTATAAATAAAAAATTAGTTTAAAAATTATTAAATTACTTTGAATTACGAAATGCTTATTTGTCATTGCGAGGAGCCGAAGCGACGAAGCAATCCCGTACTCAAGTTCAAAGTTCAAAGTGAAAAGTTAAAAGTCGAATTCAAAGCTAAAAGTTATAATATTTCAAAAACTTTAAACTTTTAACTGCAACTTTGCA
>JAHILZ010000055.1 GCA_018896765.1 Patescibacteria group bacterium
CTCGCTCATAGTAATGAGTTTTTGCGTCATAATTTTTCTTAAAAATTAGCTAATTAATCTTTAAGAGTATTATGACACAAAACTAGGGAGGGGTGACATTTTTACTTGGCTACATGGTGACATTATCACATGGCTTTGACAGATTTTATTTAGCGGGCTTGACAAAAGTCAAGTTTCTGTTAAAATAAAATGGCAACAATTAAAGCAAATCGGATAGTTACCCGGCGCGCTTCACTATCGTTCAGCGCTAAGTTATCAAGTTATAAAGTTTATCAAGTTCATAAAGTAAATTCAAAACTTTATAACTTTATAACTTTTTACTTTATAAACTTGAGCGCCGAGCGGCAGCGAGGCGCGATTGGGAGGAAAGTCCGAGCTCCCCGTTCGCCATTTAGCGGACGGAAAAATGACAGTCGGTAACGCCGACCAAGGGCAACCTTAGGGAAAGTGCCACAGAGACAATACTAGCCGATGCGCAGCATCGGAAATTCGAAATTCGAATATCGAAATACGAAACAATATCTAAATTCTAAATTCAAATTTTCTAAACTTTATGTTTTGAATTTTGGATTTTGAAAATTATAATTTGTTTCGTATTTCGGATTTAGGATTTCGCGCTTCCGCTGCTGCGCAACGGTGAAAGGTGAAAAGAGAAAAGATGTCGAAAGACTACTTTTTACTTGCGTTCGGCGACGAGCGCAGGCGGTAAACCCTGTCAGGAGCAAGAGCAAAGTTCGCGCTTCGCCCGCTTCGACTCGATCGAATCGAGGCGAGCGCGAATTAAAAGTAGCTCGCTTGACCCCATGAGCAATTTTGGGGCTAGATAGATTACTATCCATCCGTTTTGCAAAAGACGGAGGACAGAACTCGGCTTATAGACTTGCTTTGATCATTGCTTATCGGAAATTAATGGTAATTGCCGTTCAGGAGGTAATATTTCATAATAAAACTGTATGAAAAAGGCAGAACTAGTGTTTAATATGCTGTTAGTGCCTGTAGATTTTTCGATGTTTTTTTTAGCCGGCGTGGCTGCTTATTTTTTGCGCTTTAATAAAAGCCTTACTGATATCAGGCCGGTTGTTTTTGATCTGCCGTTCGCGAGTTACGCGGTCCTCGCGCTAGCGGCGGCGTTTTTTTTTACGGTGATTTTTTCTCTTTTGGGGCTTTATAGTTTTAAAACAAAAAGAAAACTGCGGGAAGATTTTTCAAAAATATTAATAGGAGTTTCGCTTGGCGTGCTAACGCTGGTTTTTTTTACTTTCTTGACAAGAGATCTTTTTTCTTCCCGCTTTATTATTTTAGCAGCTTGGTTATTTGCCATAACTTTTGTTTTTGCCGGCAGGATAATTTTGGAAAAAATCAGAAAACGCATGATTGAAAAATATGGATACGGGGTTCATAAAGTTCTTGTGATCGGCCAGAACCAAGCCAGCGTTGATTTGATAAGGGAGTTTCAGTCCAATCCCTCGCTTGGGTATCGTCCCGTTTTGGACAAGAAGCAATTTTCGATGGATTCTTTTAAGAAAAATTATAATGCCGTTAAATTTGACGAAGTAATCGTTGCCGATTTATCCATACCTCGGAGTATTCTTGCTGAACTTTTGGATTATTGCCAAGTTTATCATATTGATTTTAAATTTATCCCCGATCTTTTTCAAACTAAAACAATCGATGTCGATATTGAAACTATCAAAGGCGTTACATTGGTCGAAATAAAAAAAACTCCCTTAGACGGATGGGGGAAAATAATTAAGCGGGTTTTTGATATTGTCGGAGCGATTCTCGGAATCATTATTTTTTCTCCCATAATGCTTCTTGCGGCTTTAATTTTAAAGCTTGAATCGAAAGGCCCGGTTCTTTATTATAGCGAAAGAGTTGGCGCCAAGGGGAATTTTGATGTTTTAAAATTTCGTTCAATGAAGCTTTCTTATTGCACGGGAAGGCAATTTGGCGCTCAGAACGAACACGCGCTTCAGTATGAGAAAAAATTAATTAAAGAAAAAAATTCCAGGCAAGGGGCGGTTTATAAAATTAAAGATGATCCAAGGGTGACAAGCTTCGGCAAATTCATGCGCCGCGCCAGCATTGATGAATTGCCGCAGCTTTTTAATGTTTTGATGGGGCAAATGAGTTTGGTGGGACCGCGGCCTCATCAAGCCAGGGAGGTCGAAAAAAATGGCAGTTATTATAGAAAGAATTTAGAAATTAAGCCGGGTATTACCGGTTTGGCGCAAGTTGGCGGACGCTCGGATCTTAGTACGAACGAAGAGTTTAAGCTAGACAGTTACTATTTATCCAATTGGTCTTTTTGGCTCGATGTACAAATACTTTTTAAAACCATACCGGCGGTTATTAATAAAAGAGAGGCGGAATAATGAAAATCGCTTTGGTCCATGATTATTTAGTGCAGTACGGCGGCGCAGAAAGAGTGCTGGAGGTTTTTAGCGAAATTTTTCCTCATGCTCCGATCTATACTTTAGTCTATGATAAAAATCTTTTTAAAAATAGATTTGGCCGGAAAAAAATTTATACTTCATTTTTGCAATCTCTGCCGCTATCAAAATCGCATCATCGATCTTTTCCGATTTTAATGCCCATGGCAATCGAGAGTTTTGATTTTTCCGCGTATGACATTGTCCTTTCCGATTCGAATAGTTACGCTAAGGGAATAATCTCCAATTCTGGAACGTTGCATATCTGCTATTGCCATACGCCGATGAGATACGCGTGGGATGATTATTACAGCTATACTGAAAATTTCTCGGTTGCAAAGTTAATCAGGAAGGCGATTCCTTTGGCAATGAACTATATCAGGCTTTGGGATAAAATTTCCGCCGATCGGGTCGATAAGTTTATTACTAATTCGAATTTCGTTGCCAGGCGCATCGCGAAATATTATCGCCGGACGGCGGAAGTGATTTATCCGCCGGTCAGCCTCTCTTTTTTCAAGCAAGACAAGAAAATTAAAAAGGAGAATTATTTTTTAATCGTTGGAAGGCTGATTCCATACAAGAGGTTTGATTTGGTAATTGGCGCGTTTAATATCTTGGGCTTGCGATTGAAAATAATCGGAGACGGTCCGGAGGCGCAAAGATTGAAAAAAATGGCAAAACCGAATATAGAATTTTTTGGCTGGCGGCCAGATGAGGAAATCAGGGATTACTACGCCGGGGCGAAAGCTTTTCTTTTTCCTCAAGAGGAAGATTTTGGCATTGTCGCTTTGGAATCTTTGGCAAGCGGCACGCCGGTTATCGCGTATCGGGGAGGAGGATCGCTCGAAATTATCAAGGAAGGCATAAATGGCGTGTTTTTCGATACGCAGACCGTGGGCTCAATTGTTGGCGCGGTGCGCAATTTCGGAGATAATGATTTTGACAGTGAAAAAATAAAGCAGAGCGTAACGAGTTTTGACAAAGAAATATTTAAAAAGAAGATAAAAGAATTTGTGGAAAGAGAGTGGGGAAATTTTAATAAAAAATAGAAGCGGATAAATCAGTTTCTGAAAAATATTTTGCAAAATCTTGACAATCGTCCAATAATCGTCTATTATATGTCTATAAGACTTATCTAATTTTTATGTTTACTTCTAAATACACCGTAACTAACAAGCTTTTAGGCAATATCAAGCGCATTGCCGAAATTGTTACTGAATTGAACAGTCGCAGTTTTTCTAAGGTGGTGTTGATGGAAATGCAGCGGAGGGCGCGGGAAATATCAGCCTTTTCTTCGACCAGCATCGAGGGCAACCCTTTGCCCCTTACCGATGTCAAGCGGATTCTGAAAAACAGGCCGGAATATATTCGCGATAGCGAAAAGGAAGTATTAAATTACAACAAGGCGCTTGTTGAGCTGGACGAATTGATTAAAAAAGGAGGTGTTTTATTTAATCTTAACTTATTGCGGCGCATTCAAAAAACGATTACCGCCGGACTTATCGCAAAGCATCGCTGGGGGAATATTCGTCAAGAGCCGGTCTTTGTCAATAATCCAAAGACAAGGCAAACAGCCTATTTGCCCCCGAATCACGAGGAAGTGATTTTTTTATTGAAGGAATTGTTTGATTTTTTGAAAACAAACGCCAAAGTGATTGATCCGCTGATTTTAGCCGGCGTCTTCCACAAACAATTTGTGATCATTCATCCGTTTATTGACGGCAACGGCCGCACGGCGCGGCTAGCCGCCAAAGTCCTCTTAGCCAAAATGGGGCTTGATACATTTTATCTGTTCAGCTTTGAAAATTATTATAATCAGAATGTCACTAAGTATTTTGAAGAAGTGGGGAAGCTCGGCGATTATTATAATCTCAAAGATAAGATTGATTTCACTTCTTGGCTGGAATATTTTACCGACGGCATTATCGACGAGCTGCTCAGGGTGAAAAAAGAACTGGAAAAAGAAGCCGTTACTCCGGACACTGTTTTAAAAGAATATCATCAAAAAATAATAGATTATATCAAGGAAAAGGGATTTATCACGGACAGAGAGTATTCTCAGTTGACCAAGCGGGCTAAAGCGACAAGAAATCTGGACTTCAGAAAGCTGATTGATTTAAAGATTGTCGTTAAAACCGGCAAGGGCAAGGCTACTTATTACAAGCTGAAATAGCAAAAATTAAACTCCGCATTTATGAACGAAACGAAAATTATTAAAAATTTGATTTTCGTGGACTGCGAAGCGAAAGGCAAGTGCCCGAGCCAGGGGAAGCTTACGGAATTCGGCGCGGTGGCTTATCCGTCGCGCGCCAGTTTTCACGGTGTATTAGTGGAAAGGGAACCGTCAAAAGAAGAACCGCGATTTAAAGTGGCAACCGGCAAGACCTTTAATGAAAAAGAGGTTTTCGAGAAGTTTGAAAAATGGATTTTGAAATCAACCAAACACGAACAGCCGATTTTTATGAGTGACAATCCCGCTTTTGACTGGCAGTGGATCAACGACAGTTTTTGGCGGACATTGGGCCGGAATCCTTTCGGCCATTCCGCGAGAAGAATCAGCGATTTTTATGCCGGTCTGGTCGGAGATTTTACCGATTCCCAGTCATGGAAGAAGCTCCGCGTCACGCCGCACGACCACAATCCGGTTAATGACGCTATGGGGAATGTCGAGGCGTTTGAAAGATTGTTAAAAGGGGAAAGATAAACAGGTTTACGGAAAACATTAAGAAAAGCAAACTTTATAAAATTTAGTAGGCAATTTATCAAATAGAAGTATACAGTTCTGTATACTTGCATTGAAAATTATGACCAATAACGAACAAAAAATTAAGTGTCCGAAATGCGACGGAAAGAGTTGATTAAAAAGTAATATTTGATTTTCTAAATAGTTATACCGCAATTGAAGCGTAGTTTGATTTTAGTAATAACAGCGTATTTATAGCTGTATTAAAAGGAAATTAGAAGATACTATTTTAAAGTATTTTGAAATTTATCGGTAAAAAGGTAAACACAAACTTTATAAAGTTCTCTAATATTGACTAACTTTATAAAGTTTGGTAAAATGGCTGCATAATATAAAAACCTATGACTATCCGCCAAAAACTGGAAATTATTCAAAAAATGCTGGGCCTAACCCAAACCAAGCTGGCTGAAAAGTTCGGTGTGTCTTTCGTTGCCTTTAATAGTTGGTGGACAGGCAAAGCCGTGCCCCGGCCCAAGATGCAAAAAGCCATTGACGATCTGTTTTTGGAAGTTACCGGCCAAAAAATCATTCCAATTGATATTCTTATGGCCAAGAAACAAGGTCTGTTTCAAAAATCAACGGAACATAAAATTATCACTGAGATTTTAGATAATCCTGACATTCGCGATCAGTTCATCTTGAAACTTACTTATCACAGCAACAGTATTGAGGGAAGTACCTTAACCGAACCGGATACGGCGGCCGTTCTTTTTGACAATGTCGCCATCCCCGATAAAAGTTTGACCGAACAATTGGAAGCGAAAAATCATCAGACAGCCCTGAATTATTTGTTTAATCATGTCGCTAAAAAAGGGAGTATCAACGAAGAGTTAGTGCTGAAGCTCCACAGTATTTTTATGAATGGCGTTCGACCGGATGCTGGCTTATACCGCCGCCATGCCGTACGAATCACCGGCGTCAATTTGCCGACCGCCAATTATTTGAAAGTTCCCGAGCTTATGCCGGCAGTGATCGCCGAGGCGTCCAACGTAACAGAAGACATAATCGGCGCATCCGCCAAAACTCATAGCCGGTTCGAGCAAATTCATCCGTTCTCAGACGGCAACGGCCGTGTCGGCCGCTTGCTTTTGAATGCAATGCTTTTAAGAGCCAATTTTGCTCCGGCTATTATTCGCCAGGAACAAAAACAGCTTTATTACACCTATCTTTTTAAAGCTCAAACGAAAAATGACCAGAGTCAATTGGAAGATTTTCTGTGCGACGCTGTCATAGACGGGTTTAAAATTCTGGAACGGAAGGATGTAAGATAATCATTTATTAGCGAGCCAAAGCGGAGTGGGGAGTAAGGCAATTTATCAAATAGAAGTATACAGTTCTGTATACTTGCATTGAAAATTATGACCAATAACGAACAAAAAATTAAGTGTCCGAAATGCGACGAATCGATCTCCATCGATGATGTTTTGACGCGCCAAATTGAAGGGCGGATCAAAAAGGATCTCGAAGCCGGCCAGAAAATCAAAGAGCAAGAGCTGGAGCTAAAATCCGAAGAACTGAAAAAACAAGCCGGCGAAATTGAGAAAAGCAAAAAAGGCATTGATTCTTTGGTCGCCGAAAAAGTGTCCGAACAAGTGGCGGGGGAGAAGCTTAAACTTTTCAAAGAAGCGCGGGTGCAAATAGAAAAAGAGCAAGACGCGAAAACGGCGCTTTTGGAGGAGCAGTTGAAAATCAAAGACGAGAAACTGACGCAAGCGAATAAGAATGAAGTGGAATTGCGAAAAGAAAAAATAAAGCTTCAGGAAGACAAGCAGGCTTTCGAGTTGGAGAAAATGCGCCAAATGGAAGAAGCAAAAAAGGCGATTACCGAAGAAGCGACGAAGAAAGCCACCGAGGAACAGCAGTATGTTATCGCTCAGCTTAAAAAACAATTAACTGATGCTACGAAAGCTAAAGATGACTTGGCGCGCAAGCTCGAACAGGGTTCGCAGCAAACGCAAGGCGAGGTTTTGGAATTGGAGCTGGAAGAATTGTTAAAAGCCGAGTTTCCGCACGACGAAATTGTGCCGGTGCCCAAAGGCCGGAACGGCGCCGATATTATTCAAAAAGTTATGAATAATTCCGGCCGCCTTTGCGGGCAGATTGCCTGGGAATCTAAAAAAACCAAGGCGTGGAGCGAGGGCTGGGTGCAAAAACTAAAAGATGATCAGCGGGCCGTTAAAGCGGATCTGGCGGTGATTGTTTCCATTGTGTTGCCGGAAGATGTGAAAGGGTTTATGTTCCGCGATAATGTTTTTATTTGCGATATGAAATTCGCAGTCAGTCTGGCGTCTTTGCTCAGGTATGATTTATTAAGAGTGGCCGAAGCCAATTTGGCTTTGGTTGGAAAAGACGAAAAGAAAGATGTGGTTTATGCTTATGTGAACAGCGTGGAGTTTAAGCAGAGAATCCAAGTAATTGCCGAAGCTTTCACGGAAATGAATAACGACATCGAAAAAGAAAAGAGAGCCTATCAGGCCATTTGGGCGAAAAGAGAGAAACAGGTGCAGCGGGTGCTTGATAATACTTTCGGAATTTATGGGGATTTGAAAGGATTGACCGGCGGCACGATTCAGGAAATAAAAATGCTGGAGCTGGGGAGCGGAGAGGAAGCGGAAAAATAATTTATTTAAACAACACATGAAATCACCAATTTTAAATTCACCGTATTTTGAACCCAGTCGTCATTTTAAAGCTGACGAGCGCGGCCTAACCGAAGATATAATCGAAAGTCGCCGGCCAAGCAGTTTTTATATTCCCGTTCCTCGCGCCAAGACGAAACAAAAAAAGATGGAATTTAACACTGCTGAAGGCGCTTTTGGCAGTGAATTGCAAAAAGAAAACGAATTTATCAATAAACTTCGCGCGAAAATAAAAAATTGGCGCGCGAACGGATACGCCGGAATTACAAAAACATCTCGCGATTTACTTTCTTATTGGCAAGATGACACAAGAGAAAATAAGCTTTTCTTTTGCCAAATTGAGGCGCTTGAGACTCTTATTTATATAAATGAAGTGGCCGAAAAAGCCGGCGAAAGCTGGATTATCAGCGAGCTTAAAAAAGTCTCTGCGGAAGCGAACACGGGTCTTTATCGTTTGGCTTTCAAAATGGCAACCGGATCGGGAAAGACGGTTGTGATGGCAATGATTATCGCTTATAACACACTAAATAAAATTCGCTATCCTATGGACACTAGATTTACTGATACTTTTGCTATTATCACTCCCGGCATTACTATTCGCGATAGATTAAATGTTCTTTTGCCAAACGATTCAAAAAATTATTACAAAGAAAGGGCGGTTGTTCCATCTCAAGATTTTGATTTATTGCAACAGGCAAATATTTTTATAACAAATTTTCATCAATTGGAACAAAGACAAAATTCGCGGTTTCAAGTTGGCGGAGTTATGAAAGCGGCCGGACTTTTAAAAAACGAGGCGATGAAAGAAAGCCCGGGTGCTATGGTCAATCGCGCGTTTAAAAGTATTTTAAGCAAGTCGCGCATTTTAGTAATCAACGACGAAGCCCATCATTGTTATCGCGAAAAACCGATGGAAGAAAAACTTGACGGCGAAGATAGAAAAGAAGCGGACGAAAATAACAAAGCCGCTCGTGTGTGGCTGAGCGGGCTGGAAGCGCTATCTAAAAAAATGTCGGTCAATGCGGTAATTGATTTATCCGCCACGCCTTATTTTCTCCGCGGTTCGGGGTATCAAGAGGGCACAATGTTTCCATGGACTATTTATGATTTTTCATTATTAGACGCTTTGGAATGCGGAGTAGTAAAAATTCCGCGATTGCCTGTCGAGTCTGACACAGTATCAAAAGACGATATTCCGGAATTTCGCAATCTTTGGCTTCATGTTTCCGACGCGCTGCCCAAAAAAGGAATGAAAACCGGCGGCAAAGATTATTTATCCGCCAATGTGCTGCCGAAAACTCTTCAAGAAGCGCTAATGTCGCTGTATGGCAATTATGAAGAAAAATATTATCGGCGTTATGAGGAAGAAAAAAATAAAAATCAAACTGTAATGCCGCCGGTAATGATTATTGTGTGCAATAATACGGCAGTTTCCGAATTGATTTATCGTTGGATCGCCGGATTTGAACGCGAGACCCCAAGCGGAAAGATAAAAATTGAAGAAGGTAATTTGAAAATTTTTAGAAATGAAGACGGCGCGCGTTTTTTTGACAAACCCAATACCCTTATAATCGATAGCCATCAATTGGAAAGCGGCGAGAAAATTGATGATAATTTCAAAAAAATATTTAACGCTGAAATTAAAGATTTTCACAAAGAATATAAAAAGCGTTTTCCCGGCCGCGAAGCTCCGACTGATGAGGAATTGCTCCGCGAGGTTATGAATACTGTCGGCAAGCCCGGCAAACTTGGAGAAAATATCAAATGCGTGGTTTCGGTCTCAATGCTTACGGAAGGATGGGATGTCAACACAGTTACGCATATTCTTGGTGTTCGCGCTTTTTCCACTCAATTACTCTGCGAGCAGGTTGTCGGCCGCGCGTTGCGACGGGTTGATTATAGCGTTGATGAATCTACAGGGTTTTTATCCGAAGAATACGCCGAGGTTTATGGCGTGCCTTTTAGTTTTTTGAAAGTAGGCGGCAAGACGGCGCCAAAATCTCCAAAAATTATTCATCGCGTTCATGCGCTGCCGGATCGCGAACAATACGAAATCACCTATCCGCGCGTAGAAGGTTATCGTTATGAATTAAATGAAACTAAATTGGCCGCAAAATTCAGCGAGGAATCAAAAACAATTATTGAAAATGAGCCGACAGAAGTCACTCTTGGCGGCGTAATCGGCGAGGAGACTTTGGAAACACTGGAAAAAATAAAAGAGCGTCGTGAAGGCGAAGTGATTATGCGTTTATCAAGGGCGCTTCTTAAGCGCTATTATACCGATGCGGAAGGGGCCGAAAAATACTGGCTTTTTCCCCAATTGCAAAAGATTACGGAGGAATATGTTAAAAAATATGTCGTGTTAAAAGATAGGATGGTTATAGGTTATCTTACTATGGGAGAATATTTTTCCGGCGCGCTTACCAAGATTCAGCAAGCGATTATTTTTGAAAATTTGGAGCATCAAAAAGACAAACAACTTCTGCCGATTCTTGCGCCTTACGATACAATCGGCTCTACTCGTTATATTGATTTTTTGACGACAAAAGAAGTCAGAGAAACGATAAAAAGCCATATCAATTATGTCGTGGCGGATACTGAAGAATGGGAGCAAGGCGTTGCCAAAAAACTGGAACAAATGCCCAAAGTTTTAGCGTATGTTAAAAATCAAAATATGGGTTTTTCCATTCCTTACGAGCATCAAGGCGTGGCTCATCAATATTTGCCGGATTTTATCGCGATTTTGGAAATGCCGGATAAAAGCAAATTAAATCTGCTTATTGAAGTAACGGGGAAAAAAGACGATAAGAAAAAAATGAAAATCAAGACTACTCGCGATCTTTGGGCGCCGGCAATCAATAATTTTGGCAAATATGGCAAGTGGGCGATTTTGGAAGTTCAAGATATTCATGAAACGCAAAATTTGATACACTCTTTAATAAATTTACAAGAATAAGTTTTATATGGTTAAAACAACAGAGGAACAATTTAAAAAATGGTTAGAAACGCCTGAGGAAGGATTGAATTTAGAATTTAAAAAAGCTGAAAATAATTTTAATAAATCAAAAGATTTGCCTGACTATTGCGCTGCTTTGGCGAACGAAAGGGGTGGTAAATTGATTTTAGGTGTTACCAATGATAGGATTGTGACTGGTACAAGAGTTTTTTCTGGAACAGTCCAGACACTGCCAAATGACCTTATGCAGTTGATAGGAATCAGAATTGATATTGAAGAATTCTTTTATGAAGGCGAACGAGTTTTAATTTTTCATATTCCCAGCCGTCCGATTGGCAAGGCCATTAAATCAAATAAGGTTTATTGGATGCGAGCCGGCAGTTCGTTGGTTCCAATGGACGAAGAAACGCTTAAAAATATCTTTAATGAAAATATAGTTGATTTTTCAAGTCAAATAGTCCATGGCATGATTCTTGCGGATATTAGTGGCGAGGCAATAGATATTTTTCGGAACAAATGGGCGAAAAAACAAAACCAATCGAAATATCTTGAATTTTCTGACGAGAAAACTTTGCGCGAAGTTGGTTTGATGGATGAAAATAATGGCATAACATACGCCGCATTGATTTTGTTTGGAAATAAAAATAAAATAGATCAATTCCTTCCTTGCGCGGAAATAAGCTATGAATGGCGAATGTCTAATACGATAAAACATGATTTCCGTGCTAATTGGCGCGAACCGTTTTTTAAAGTTTACGATGCTATCTGGCAGGAAACTAATAATAGAAATATCAGATTTCCTTATCAAGAAGGTTTCGTTCAACGAGAAATATTGGCTTTTTCTGAAAAAGTAATTCGTGAAGCGGTTTTAAATGCTGTGGCCCACAGGGATTATTCAATTCAAAACGGCTGGATTTTCATAAAAGCATCTCCATATGAATATAAAATCGAAAGTCCTGGCGGTTTTTTGCCCGGTATAACGGAGGACAATGCTATAGATCGTCGTGCAACAAGAAATAGGCTTATTTGTGAAATTTTTGAAAAAGCAGGTTTAGTGGAACGCTCTGGCCAAGGAATTGATCTTATCTTTGAGATTACAATCAGAGAAGGAAAGGGCCTCCCGAGTTTTAAGGGTACGGATAATTATCGAGTAGTTATTAATATTCCAGCCGAAGTAAAAGATTTTGGCCTTGTTAAATTTATTGAAAAGATAGCAAACGAAAAACAGCTTAACTTTTCTACAGAAGAAATTATTAAATTGGAAAGGATAAAAGAAAATGGAAAAATAAAAGGAAACAAGTTTATCAAGAAATTTTTAAGTCTCGGAATTATTGAAAAAGTAGGAAAAACAAATGATTCATCATATATGTTATCGCATAGATATTATATTAATGAAGGAAAATCCGGCATTTATACTCGGATAGTCGGCCTGTCAAGGGAAGAGAAGAAGCAGCTTATTCTTAAGCATATTCAAAAAAATAAAAAAGGATATGCTAAGGATTTTAAAGATGTATTTTCGGAGCTTAAGCCAAAAGATGTGTCAAATTTTTTACAGGAACTGAAAAATGAAGGGAAAATAATTCATAAGGGGTCTGATAGGAGCGGATATTGGGAAATCCAAACTAGCAGTAATTAGCAGTAATTTAGATGTAATTTTAATAACAAACGCTTGTTATAAAGGAAAACCGGTTATTAAATTAGATGTAAATATAACAAATCATCAATGGTTATAAAATGATAATTTTAATGTTTTTTATAAATAAACCTATAAAATAATTTTTTAATAATTATGCCGAGAAAAAAAATAATACTGCCGGTAACCGCCGCATCGGTTAAATCATATAAACACAAAAATAAGCGTGTCCGTATTCCGACACAAGAAGAATCAATCAAACTTTCGGCGCGTGAAAAACAACCGGTTAAAACAAAATATGATTATGATCCGTCGCTGGATCCGCAATTGATTTGGGCCGGCAAGAAAGAGCAAGGCGCGGAATTGGCCGTGCCGACCGTGCCGATTTATGTGCAGGAAAAAATCGCGCCGGAGGCGATCATCGCGCGCCTGAAGCAGGGGACAAAAGAAGAAACCCAGTATTCTCTTTTTGGCGAGACCGCGCAGGAGCAATTTGATAAAACAATAGAGTTTTATAAGCACGAGGACAATTGGCAAAATCGAATGATTCTGGGCGATTCGCTTTTAGTAATGAATAGCTTGCTTGAAAAAGAAGGTATGCGCGGACGGGTGCAGACGATTTACATTGATCCTCCATACGGAATTAAGTTTGGTTCTAATTGGCAAGTTTCCACGAGAAAACGGGATGTTAAAGATAATAAGTTGGAGGATTTTATTCGCCAGCCGGAGCAAGTCAAGGCGTTTCGCGATACTTGGGAGTTGGGTATTCATTCTTATCTTTCCTATTTGCGGGATCGCCTTTTGGTCGCCCGCGAGCTTCTTACTGAAAGCGGAAGTTGTTTTGTGCAGATAAGCGATGAAAATGTGCATTTGGTCAGGAATTTAATGGATGAGGTATTTGGAAGTAATAATTTTGTAAGTCAAATTACATTAAAACGGGCTTCGGTTATGTTTACTAAAAAATATATAAAAAGCGATGTTTATTATGTTGTTTGGTTTGCAAAAGACATTGATCATTTGAAGTATCGCCAAATATACAAAGAACAAACCTTACAAGAATTTGCGGATAGCTCAGGTTCACATTTGTGGTTTGAGGAAGCAAATACAAAACAATGTACTAAAGCAACGCCAGAACAAAGGAAAAACATCGAAAAATATTTAAAAAATAATCCATCCCTAATTCCATTTTCGACACTTGGATTGAATGCCCAGGGCATAGAAAAACAAAAACCTTTTAATTTTAAAGGGAAAGATTATTTTCCTCCAAAGGGGACTCAGTGGAAAAGCTCCTATATTGGCTTACAAAAATTGGTTGGTATCGGAAGACTAATTGTCGAAGGAAATAATATTAGATATAAATATTACCACAAAGATTATCCTGTTAGTGAAATGGGGAATTATTGGGAATCAATAGGCGCACCGGGAGATAAAATATATGTTGTTCAAACAAGCGAAGAAATTAATCGGCGTTGTATTTTATTAACAACCGATCCGGGTGATTTGGTTTTAGACCCGACTTGCGGCTCTGGCACAACGGCTTTTGTCGCCGAGCAATGGGGTAGGCGCTGGATTACGATTGATACCTCTCGCGTTTCTTTGGCTCTGGCGCGCACGCGATTGATGACGGCAAAATTTTCATGCTATAAACTTAAAGATAGGCATAGTGTTTCGGCTGGATTTGAATATAAAACCGTGCCGCACGTGACACTTAAATCCCTCGCCAATGATGAGTCGGCGGAGCGGGAAGTTTTGTATGATCAGCCGTTTGAAAATAAAGATATTGTTCGCGTGTCTGGTCCGTTCACGGTTGAATCTCTTTCGCCGCATCGAGTTTCCGACGCGCAAGAAATGTTATCTTCCGAGCGATTTGTGGAAACGGTTGTCAGCAATCTTTTGAAATCAGGTGTGCAAACCGGCCAAAAAGGCGCGCGAGTGGAATTTGTGAATTTGGATATTTTGCCGAGCGGCCCGGAAGTGCAGGCAATCGGGGAATACAAAACTAACAACGGATTAAAAAAAGTCGCGGTTTCTATTGGCCCGGAATTTGGCAGTATAGACGATGATTTTGTCCGCGATGCGGCTGCTGTCGCCAAAAAATTTGCCGATCTTCTCGTGGTTGCCGCCACATCCTTTGAAGCGTCGGCGTTTTCCGAGCCGACACAAGTCAATGGTTTGCAAATAATGAAAGTAAAAATTAACCCCGATTTATCTATGGGGGATTTGCTTAAAAAAACTGGCTCCTGCAATTTGTTTATCGCCTTTGGTGAGCCGGAAGTGAAAGTTAAAGAAACAAAAGACAGCGTGACGGTGGAAATTGTCGGCGTGGATATTTATGATCCAGTAAAAATTGAAATTCGTTCTAGTGGCTCTGGCGACCCGGAGCACGAAATCGCCGCATGGTTTATTGATACCAATTACAGCGGCGAGGCGTTTTTTGTAACTCATGCCTATTTCTTGGGCGCTAATAAGCCGTATGAGAAATTAAAAAAAGCGTTGAAAGCCGATATTGACGAGGCTGCGTGGGAAGAATTATATTCGACAATTTCCCGGCCGTTTTCAAAACCAAAAACCGGCAAAATCGCCGTGAAAGTTATCAATCATTATGGCGATGAAGTTATGAAAATTATTGAAATTAAATAGGCAGTGCGCCAAAACTAAATGAATTACAACTTATGAATGCTCAAGATTTCTATAATTTAAAAGTAAAAAAAGCAAAAAACTTTGGTTTTCCCGATCCAATTTTTATTAATGCGGAAAAGTTATCGGATAGAACGAGGGTTATTTATTTAGTAGAAATACAAGCAACTCATATTTATAATAGTAAGACTCAAAAGACACATCACTATGCTTTAAAATTTTCAAAGTTTAAAAAGATAAAACAGGAGCCATTTTGGGAAGAAGAAAATCTTATTAGTAATTCAGGATTCACAATTTCTGATCGTCCATCAATAGAAAAACTGGCCGCATATATCAAAGCAAACGAGGCACTATTAGACATAGATATTTTATCAAAGGATTATACTTCAGCTATTTTGACAAACGATAAAGTGATAATTGATTTAGTTAGGCAAATTTTGCAATCTGAAAAAAACAAGGAAACGATATACCAGCTTTTAAAAGAGCAGTACCCGGAGTTAGATAAAAAAATATTAACTTTTAAGTTAGTACAGGCAAGAAAAATAGCGCTTGGGGAATTTAAAAATTCGCTTGCCGACTTGCAGAAAAAAGAACGAGACTATTGGCAACCGTTTCTAGAAAAAAACCGCTGGATGTTTGGCTTATCTTATTTTGTCTTACTCGATGAAAGCAGGATTGATTTATGGGATACGGCAGACTATCTTTTTGAGTCCGAGGATGGTTTTATAGATATTGCTGAGATTAAACATCCGCATATTGATTTTTGGCAAAAAGATTCTGCCGGAAATTATAAAAAATATAGGAATTTTCTTCAACATAGCGAAGAATTAAAAGGCGCTATTGTTCAGGCCACAAATTATATTTTTCAAGTTGAAAAAAAATTTTCTGATCCAGATTGGTGCAGAAAAAATAAATGCGAAACACCCGTAAAACCAAAATGTACTGTAATTTTAGGTAGATCGGATGGTTGGAAAATAGAGGAAAAAACGGCTTTTCGATTATTGAATGATAGTTTGCACGGTATTGAAGTTATTACTTTTGATCATTTATATAATCGAGCATCGAAAGTGCTGGCTAGTCTTGAAAAAGAAGTCTAATAAAAAAATCCATATTTATTTGCCTTTTTGTAGCAAAATTGTTATACTTAAATTATAAATAATCTCCTATGATTAAAAAAATAAGTCAAAAAAGTATAATTAGCAAGGTCGCACCAAAGCGCATTTTAGAACAAAATGCCCTCGCTTTTAAGACTTACGATACTTATAAAAAAACCGCCGATATTATAGAGCGTGCGGAGTTTGCGTCTGGGAAAAGAGTAATTTTCAAATCAGATACTGGCTCCACGCTTAATTTTGAAATCAATCACTATGGAGCCCACTCAACAACAGCGCAAAAAATTTAAGACTGCACAGGACTGGAATGATTATGTCGGTCCTTTACTTCAACCCGGTCAAGGAATAACTGGAAAGGATTTATTTGAACTTCGCAAAGCATGTTATCTTGAGATTGAAACGTTGCGAGGTCGTCCACTTTTAATTTATGCGACAAAGTTTTTAGATGGCGGTCCGCCCGGAATGCCAAATCAAATTGACCTATCTGATGTGGACGGATTTACCGATCTTGTTAATTCTGTTGATGGGGATTGTAAATCCGTTGATGTGCTTTTACATAGTCCGGGCGGTCGGCCTGATGCAACTGAACGGATTGTTGGGATACTTCGCAATAAATTTCAAGAAGTTAATTTTTTGATTCCGCATTCGGCTTATTCCGCCGCCACAATGTTGGCCTTGTCCGGTAATGGTATTGTTTTGCACCCGAGCGCAACACTTGGCCCGATTGATCCTCAAGTTGGCGTTCCAACAAAAGAAGGTATGATCCGTTTCGTTCCCGCAAAATCAATTTTGAATGGCTTTGCAAAAGCCAAAAAATTTATAAAAGATGAGGGGCCAGAAACTTTACCTGCCTATATTCCACTAATTGAAAAATATTCACTTGATCTTTTTGAGCTTTGTGAAGATTCCGAAAAATTATCCAAAGAGCTGGTTTCTTCGTGGCTCAAAAAGTACATGTTTGTAGGTGTAAAAAATAATGGACATAAAATTAAAAAAGTCGCTTTATATTTTTCCGATTACAATACTCACAAAGTTCACTCACGGCCATTAACCTCAGATAAACTATCTGATTTTGGTTTGAAACTTGAGGTTGCCGAAAATCCACTTCGCGATTTACTGTGGGAAGCGTATATTTTGCTCAACGGATTTTTTAATGTTAGTTCGTTTGTAAAATTATACGAATGTGCACACGGCGTATCATGGGGCAAACAATTCCAAATTATGATGGGTCCACCACAAATGCAACCTCAGCCACGACCTCAATCGCAACCAAAACCTTAATAATAGTGTTACATAAATTATAGTGACGAGATTAATGAATTACCTCATAGTTTTATTGTGAGGTAATTTTAGATTAGAGAAATAGTAAAACCCCAATTCACACTTGTATAGAACTGTGCAACCTTACCATTATTGCGCGAAACTTTTCCTCAATACGAGATAATGCTAATATGCAATTTATTACACAACAAAACCTAAAAGTGTAGCTTTTGTTTGCTAAAATGCAGCGTTTATATTAAAATTCAGTTATATAAGCTATTTAAAAGATTCAATATGGAATTAAAAGAATACATTCGAATTTTTAAAAAAGAAGATAAAGGATTTTGTGGAAAGAGAATGGGAGGAGTTTAAGAAAAAATAGAAGCGGATAAATCAGCTTCTGAAAAATATTTTGCGCTTGACAAGTAAAAAATATAGTTGTAAAATGGTTTCAAGGAAGTAATAATATGACTACTTTGATGAAATCAAAAGTTTTTCGTTCCGTAGCAATCGAAGACGAACTCGTTAAGCGAGGCGTGTTTATTTTCACCTCCCAAATATTTCGGAGGATTTTTAGCGTTTCAAATGCGCAGACAAAAACTGTTTTGGAAAATTACACTAAAGGCGGTTTATTTTTGCGTCTTAAACAAGGGTTGTATTGCCTTAAACGCCGTTTTCCGGGCGATGAAGAGATCGCTAACGCGCTTTATAAGCCCTCTTATCTTTCTTTTGAATATGTTTTGGCTAAGAATGGCATCATTCCGGAAATAGTTTATTCGATCACTTCTGCCACGACGAAGCCGACACGGGAATTTACCGTCAAAGAGAGGGCTTTTTCTTATTATAAGATTAAAAAAGAAGCTTTTGCCGGATACGCGCCGGTGAAAGAAGGGGAGCGCAGCGTTTTGATAGCCGAGCCCGAAAAAGCGCTGGTTGATTATCTTTATTTTGTGTCTTTAGGCAAGCGTTCATGGAACGACCGGTTTAATTTTTCCGAATTAAACAAAGGAAAAATGATACAATACGCCAAACTTTTTAAGAGGCCGAGTTTAATGGAATTAATCAAAAAATTATATCAATGATATAATTGCTCGTTCGAAAAAAAATGAAAGCAAGTTTTTGCTTTTTCATATTTTACAATTATGATTTCCAAAGAAGCAATCAAAAAACTAACTGATAAATATCAAACTTTCGAGCCCAATATTTGGCGTGAGTATTTTCAGCATCTTTTCCTTTCTTATTTTTATACTCAGCCGGAAACCGATAAAATCTATTTTAAGGGAGGCACGGCCTTGCGTCTTATTTTTCGCAGTCCGCGTTTCTCCGAAGATCTTGATTTTACCGTTTCCTCGAGAGACATCAAAATTATCGAGGAAATTGTGATCAAAACGCTTGCCGAAATTGAACGCGAAGGCATTGAAACTTCTTTACACGAAGCCAAGTTCACTACTGGCGGCTATCTTGCTATTGTATCTTTCCGGAACAACGGCGACACGGTAAAAATACAATTGGAATTTTCGCTGCGTCCCGGGAAAAACAAGGGCGAAACGGCGATCATTGCGGGCGATTTTATCCCGCCTTATAATATCGTTCATTTGGCAAAAGACGAACTGGTGTCCGAAAAAATCGCCGCGCTTCTTAATCGAAAAAAACCGCGAGATTTTTACGATCTTTATTTTATTTTGCGAGCTGATCTTTTGCCGGCGGCAGGGAAAAAGATTCTTCCCGAAGCTTTGGCAGCGCTGAAAAGCACCAGCATTAATTTCAATCAAGAATTAAAAGAGTTTTTGCCCAAGAGTCACTGGCTCATCATTCGCGATTTTCCGGCCACGTTGGGGCGGGAAATAAAGCAGTTTATCAAATAGAGGACTACAGTCTAATATGTTTTTCCGGTAATTGTTGAAAATATCATCGGAAACTATGAAATGAATCGGGTAATCGTTGTAAAGACGGTTTTATGCTAAATTTCAGATATAAATCATTTAAAAAATTAAAAGATTCAATATGGAATTAAAAGAATACATTCGAATTTTTAAAAAAGAAAAAAATATTATCAGCGGTACTGTTTTATTAGTGCTTATTTTAACATTGATATTTTCCGGTTTAAAAGAAGTGTCTTGTGAAAATGATATGCTTTTGCTGATTTCCAGGAGCGGAACGCAAAATACGGATGATTATAAATACGATGGTTATTACGCTGTTCAAGCGTCTGATATTTTTGCCGATAATGCAAGCCAGTGGCTGGCTAGCGCTTCAATTGCCAGTGAAATTTACATTCGGGCAAAAGCGGAAAGCGAATTGAGAAGTTTGAAGGATTTTTCCAAGATTTTTAAGGCGGATAAGCTTTCCAGCCAGTATGTCAGGGTGCGTTATCGCTCAAAAGATAAAGAAACGGCAATAGATCTGGCTCATGCGATTACGGATGTTTTGCAGGAAAAAGCGGATTTACTTTCTCGTTCCAGCATTGAGCAAATTAGCTTTAAGATTATTTATTCCGATCCGCTTTCCATTGAGAGCAAAAGCGATTTTTTGCTGAATGGAATTTTAGCTATTATCGGGGGGCTGTTTTTGGGAATATTTATGGCATTAGGAAAGAATTACTTTAACTAGTGAGTAGGTTGTAGTGAGTAGTTGGTAGGAAAAATTAAGAAACTACTCACTACTCACTACTCACTACTCACTACTCACTACTCACTAGATTATGACAATCGGCATTGATTTAAGGGCTATTGGGCAAGGAAAATATTCGGGCGTGGAAGAATATGCTTTAAATCTTCTTGACGCCCTTTTTGCCATTGACTCAAAGAATAAATATTTATTATTCTCGAGCGGCCAGAAAATAAGCAGCCGTTATTTAGAATTTTCCCAAAGAGCGAAAGAAAAAAATTCTAATATTGATTTTTGCCATTGTTCTTTTCCCAATCGCGTTTTAAACACTTCGTTCAAGCTTTTTTCCTGGCCTAAAATTGATAAAATAATGGGTGTAGCGGATGTTGTGTTCGAGCCGAATATCAATCTTCTTCCTTCCTCCGGAGCAAAAAAAGTCGTTACTTTTCACGATCTGTCTTTTGAAAAATACAGCGTTTTTTTTTCCTCCAAGCAGATTTTTTGGCACAATTTTGTTAATCCCGAAAAACTTGCCAAAGAAGCGGATTTCATCATTGCTGTTTCCGAATCGACAAAAAATGATCTTATGGAGATTTATGGCATTCCGGCGAAGAATATAAAAGTTATTTACTCGGGGGTCAGCCAAGAATCAAGAATCAAGAATCAAGAATCAAGAATAATTCAAGATATTAAAACAAAATATGGCTTGCCCGAGAAGTATATTTTATATTTAGGAACGCTTGAACCACGGAAGAATATTATCGGCTTGATTAAGGCTTATGAATTATTTAGAAGCAAATTCATGATTCATAATTCATGCTTCATAATTACAAAATTAGTAATCGCCGGTTCCAAAGGGTGGCTTTACGAGGATATTTTTCACGCCGCAAAAAAATCTCCTTTTAAGGAGGATATAATTTTTACCGGCTTTATCGCGGATGAAGATAAGCCGTATTTATATAATCTCGCGAGTTTATTTGTTTACCCTTCTTTTTATGAAGGTTTTGGTTTTCCGCCGCTCGAAGCGATGGCAAGCGGCGTCGCGGTAATTACTTCCGATTGTTCGTCTTTTCCCGAAGTGGCGGGCGATTCGGCGATGATGGTTAATCCTTATAATAGCGGCCAGCTTGCCTGGTCAATGGGAGAAATATTGTCTGATAAAAATCTTAGAGAAAAAATGATTAAAAAAGGGCTGGCATGCGCCGAGAAATTTTCTTGGGAAAAATGCGCGCGCGAGACGCTGGAATTATTTGAAAAAGTAAATAGAAAATGAAGAGTTTGGCGATGTTTTGTTAAAAAAAGGACAAAAAGACGCAATGCAAGGACTTGTTAGCGCTTCTCGGAAGGAGCGCTTTTTTTGCGCTTTGTCAGGTTTTTTTACCTTCTAATTTATCGTTAAGGAATTTCAATATTGTCTGCGTTCTTCCGCGTTAATTCTGCGAGTGTCCGCGAAATTAGCGCCAGCAGGCCTAATTTATGGTATAATATAATAAATAAATCAAGATAATGATTCGCAAAGATATGAGAAAAAATACAGACAAAGAGTCATTGGCCGCGAGGAATATTAGGCCTTATAAAATCGGCATTGATGCCAGGATGTATGGCGCGGAACAGACCGGCATAGGGAATTATATTCGAAACTTGATTATTAATTTAGCCCAGATTGATAAAAGCAATCAATATGTGATTTTTTTGTCGAGAAAAGAGTTTGATAAATTTCAGGCGCCGGGGGAGAATTTTAAAAAAATAAAGACAATATCTCACTGGTATTCATGGCGAGAACAAGCCGCCTTGCCTTTTAATCTTTTGGGTGAGCGGTTAGATCTGGCGCATTTTCCGCATTTCAATAGTCCGATTTTATATCCGGGAAAATCCGTAGTGACTATTCATGACATTACCCCCTTTTTCTTTCCGGGCAACAAAATGAATTCGCTGATAAGAAGAGCGGCTTTCAGGCTGGTTTTTGCCGCTTCAATTAAAAAAGCAAGCGCGGTTATCGCCGTTTCCGCTTCCACAAAGAGCGATATAATAAGACATTTCGGAGCAAAGGAAAATAAAATAACCGTGACTTACGAAGGGGTTAGCGATGATTTCAAAATTTTGCCAAATCGTGATAAAATAAGAGAAAAGATCACTGCCAAGTATGCCATTGGGAAGCCGTTCATTTTTTATACCGGCGTTTGGCGCAATCATAAAAATATCACGGGACTGATTAGGGCATTTGCCATATTGAAAAAAGAGTTAGGCGGCGCGTACCAGCTGGTTCTTGGCGGCAAAGAAGATCCTTTTTATCCGGAGGTTAAAAAAACAATTCGCGATTTAAGACTGGAAGAAGACATTATTTGTCCCGGTTTTATTCCCGCCGGCGAATTATGCCAGTTTTATAATATTTGTTCGCTTTTCGTCATCCCTTCCTTTTATGAAGGTTTTGGGCTTGTGGGGCTGGAAGCGTTCGCTTGCGGCGCTCCGGTGATTTCTTCCAGGATAACTTCGCTTCCCGAGGTTTTAGGAGAAAGCGCTTTATATTTCGATCCTAAGAATCATCAAGAAATGGCGGGAGTGATGAAAAAAGTTTTAACCGACGATAATCTGCGGGAGAAAATGATCAAAAGCGGGCAAGCGAGAGCGGAAAAGTTTTCATGGCGGCGCATGGCGGAAGAAACTTATAAAATTTATAGTCAAATTTTAGAAAAAAATTATTGTAATAAAAAAGCAAAAAAATAATATTTCTAATTAGATGAATAAAAGAGAAAACGACAACGAATTCAGTATTTATGTATTGGATTTGTCAAAGAAAGAGAAGGAAGTTTCGCGCGCCGCGCGGCGGGAAAAAAGCAAATTCTCTTTCAGGAAGATAATTGCCGGCGTTATTCTAGCGGCGTTTTTGAGCGTCGCGAATTATGGCGCGGATCTTTTTAGAAGTTATAACGAAATAAAAAATAGTTATTTTACGGCGAATGCCATGAGCGAGGAAAATATTCGGGAAATTGGCAAACTACTTGAGGCGGCAAGTTTTCTTCCGGGAACTAAGGAAACCAAAAAGATAAAAGAGCTGGCGGGCAGCTTCGAAGAGTTTAAAAGCATTTTGGGCTTTGACTGGCCCAAGAAGTATCTTCTTGTTTTTCAAAATCCGTCCGAAGCCAGAGCCACGGGCGGATTTATCGGAAGCGTTGGGATTTTAAGCATCAATGGAGGGAAAATTAAAAGCATAAAATTGAACGATGTCTATAATATTGACGGCCAGCTTATTGGAAATATCGAGCCTCCGCGGCCGATAAAAAAAATAAGCGCCGCCTGGAGCCTGCATGACGCAAATTGGTTTTTTGATTTTCCCGCTTCATCGGAAAAAATAAACTGGCTTTACGAGAAAGCCGGGGGCGAGACGATGGATGGCGTAATCGCGATAAATCCAAAAGTTGTTCTGGATTTGCTGAAGGCAATCGGACCGGTAAAGGTTGAAAAATACGGCGTAGAATTAAGCGAGAAAAATTTCATCGATTTGACGCAGCGGCAAGTTGAAAATGAATATGATAAAACCGTCAATCAGCCCAAGCTTTTTTTGGCGGATTTTCTCATGGAACTGGAAGAAAAATTTGATCGCCTGCCGGCGTATAAAAAAATTTCTATCGCCAAGAACTTCATTGTTAATTTAGATCAAAAAGATATTCAAATAAATTTTAAAGACAGCGGAGCGCAGGCATTTGTTGAAAATCAGAATTGGGCGGGGAAAGCCAATAATTCCGAAAAAGATTATCTAGCCATTGTGCATAGCAGCATTAACGGGTTCAAGACCGATGCCGTGATGGCTGAGGATGCGTTTTTATCCAGCGAAATAAAGGAGGATGGTTCTATTATTAATACGCTAACTATTACGCGAACTCATAATGGAGAAGAAAGCATGGATGATTGGTATAAAAAAGTAAATAGCGATTATCTCAGGGTTTATGTTCCTTTCGGCTCCGAACTTATTGAAGCGAACGGGATGACAAAGGATGATTATTTTGTAAAAGATGATTCAATCGATTATAATAATTTTGTAAAAGATGAGCTGTTAACAAGGATAGAGAATAGCAAAAAAGTTGACCTGAAAAATAACGTAGAAATTTTAGAAGAAGCGGGAAAGACGGTTTTTGCTTCATGGGTTTATGTTAGTTTTGGCGAAAAAATTACCGTTTCATTTCGATATAAATTGCCATTCAAGGTTGATTTTAACGCCTCGCAGGCCACCGGTTTTTACAGCATCTTGTTTCAAAAACAATCCGGAGCGGGATTGAAAAAAATAGACCACGAAATTTCTTTTCCTCTGGAATGGAAAATAGTCGGAAATTACGCGGATTGGACGATAAAAAACGGAAAAATATCCAAAGCCATAAATATGGAAAGCGATAAATTTTCGGGTATTATCTTCGGAAAATGATTTATGAATATATTATAAGCGGAAAAAATGAAATTTTTTAAACTGCGGGTTATAGCCACGCTATTCAATTCCAGAAGAAAGTTTATCCAGTAAAAATTGTATATTCGCAGAAAGGAGTCTTAAAAAGCTAAAACAAGTCCTCGTTAAAAAAATTTCATTTTTTCCGCTAGGATCGTATTAGTAATAAAATGAATCTAATCAAAAAACTGTTTTTTAATCAAATTGACAGCCTTGCTTCGGCGGCGATTGTCCTCGGTTTTTTTTCTTTAGCCAGCAAGGTTTTGGGTTTGGCGCGCGACCTCATTTTGTACGGTACTTTTGGCGCGGGAGACGAACTGGATATGTATTACGCCGCTTTCAGGATTCCCGATACGATATTCAATCTTTTGATAATCGGGGCTTTGTCGGCCAGCTTTGTGCCGATACTTTCCAAATATTTTTACAGGAAGGAGGATGCGCTCGCGTGGAAGACAATCAACGATGTATTGAATATTTTCTTGTTCAGCGTGATTTTAGGCAGTTTAATCTTGGCGGTATTCGCTCCCGTTCTTTTAAAATTTATTGTTCCGGGATGGAGCGGGGAAAAATTCGAAGTTACTTTGACGCTTACCAGAATTATGCTTTTAAGCCCGATATTTCTTACTGTCAGCAGTGTTGCAGGCGCGGCTTTGCAATCCAGCAAAAGATTTATAATGTTTGCTTTTGCGCCGGTGGTTTATAACGCGGGAATAATTATCGGAGCGGTTTTTTTTGTTAAATCGATGGGAATCTATGGCTTGGCATTGGGGGTGATTTTGGGATCAGCGCTGCATTTTTTAGCGCAGCTTCCGGTTTTATTTTCTCTCGGATACAAATATAAGATTTCTTTTGACTTGAAAAATCCGGATGTTCGGCGGATATTTAAAATAATGCTGCCCAGAACTTTGAGTTTGGGCGTTAATCAGATAAATTTTTTTATCATTACTATTTTCGCTTCGCTTTTAGCCTCAGGGAGCTTATCTATTTTTTATCTTGCCAGCAATATTCATAATATATTTTTCGGTCTTATTGGAATATCTTTTTCCGTCGCGGCTTTTCCCGCACTTTCCGCTTATTTGGCCAATGGAGAAAAGGAAAAATTTACCGCTGTTTTTTCCCGTACGATGAGGGAAATTATTTTTTTTATAATTCCCGCAACCGTGTTTCTAATTGTTTTTAGATCCGAGATTGTCCATTTTATCGGGGGAAGAGGAAATATTGACTACATAGCCACGAAAAGCAGCTTAGTTTTTTTAGCTTTGGGGCTTGCGGCGCAATCTCTTGTTTCGCAGATTGTGAGAACTTTTTGGGCGCTTGGCGACACGAAGACTCCGTTTTATGCCAGCTTATTCGGCTTGGCGGCTAATGTCGGGGCGGCGACATGGTTTGTTTTTTATTCCGGCTTCGGAGTGGTCGGTTTAGCAATTGCTTTTTCGCTGACGAATATTGTTAATTTTTTTATGCTGTATTTTTTCTTGAGAAGAAAAATAAATTATTTGGACGAGGCGCGTGTTGTAAATTCGTTTGTGAGAATTTTTGCCGCAAGCTTGCTCGGCGGATCCGCGGTTTGGTTTTTGGCGAATTTGTTTCCGGGCGATTTTGACAAGATGGGCGGTTTGGCATTGGTAGCGCGCTTAACAGCCGGTTTTATTGCCACTGCTTTGGCTTTTTCATTTTTTGCTTGGATTTTTCATGTTCGCGAACTTTCGATGTTTGTCAAAGCTGTAAAAAGGCGGCTGGTTAATATTTTCGCCACAAATGTAGCCGAGGCGGATGGCGGAAGCGGAAAGATATAATTACAATATCATAATTTTTGATCGATTAATGATAAAAATATTTTAATTTTGGAATACTTATTCGACGATAGTTCCTATCGTTTCATCGCCATTGAGCGCTTTAAAAATATTTTCTTTTTTTAACTCCGTTTATTATTTGAGACCTAACGCCATATTGAGCTCGCGGAGGCTTGTATCGGCATAGCGGGAATTTTATTTTCAATAAGTTTTTCGGTAACAATGAGATTCAATTGGTTTTGCAGTCTTTGGGTTTGGGCAAAATCAAGAAGCCGTTTTTTTGTTTTAATGCCATTATGAATATTTGTTTTGAGCGCGATTTGATGTCCGTAAGAGCCTGCTCCGTGGACAATAACAAGCTGTACGCCGGAATTGTATCGATAGAATTTTCCTATTTGCTTTGCCGCATTTATCAAATTTTCTTCATTTACGGAAGGAATTTTTTCATCTTTCATCGTGATCACAGATCCGTCTAATTTTAAAATGATTTTGTTCATAAATTATTTGTTGTTGAAGGTTTGCGTATAGCAGAAGTTTTAGCCCGCTTCCTCATTTACTTTCCAAAAGAAGAAAAGGGCAAAATTTTGGGTAGATGTAATTTTTTTCGTGGTTAAACGCACCAAACCCTTGATTTCAGTATAGATAAAAAATTTATTTCGCACAACGTATCGCTATATCCGAAGTTCTGCGAAGCGAAGCAGAATTTACGCGTAGGCTTCCGTGAAACCGTAGCCGGATATAGCGTGTTAATTGTATTTATGTTTTAAATTTTTCTGTACCTAGAGCTTCTGCCAAGTCCGATTCTTTCTATCTTTTTAAGTTTAAGCAATATTCCCAAGGCCTGTTTGACGGTCGGCCTGGCTATATTGGTATTTTTAATAATATCGCCCGTGCTGGTTTCTTTAGTTTTTTCGATGCAGTGCCAAATTATAAGCTGTTTTTCCGAAAGGATTTTTTCAATATTTTCTTTGGACAAAAGTTCCACCGCCATTTGAGATTGCTTTAAAAAAATATCTAGAAAGAAATCCAGCCAAGCGGTAATGCTTTCTTCTTTTGAGTCAATAGTTTTTTGGCTTCTTCTAAGGGAAATATAATAGTCTGGTTTATTGTCCTCGACTAATTTTTCATGAGAAACATACGGCATATATTGATAACCCGCATGCAGTAAAAGTAAATTTGTAAGTACGCGAGACAATCTTCCGTTGCCGTCAGAAAAAGGATGAATTTTTAACAATTCAACTAGAAAATTTCCAATCACTAACAATGGATGATATTTATTTTCTGCTAATGTTTTTTGCGTCCATTCGGTTAAGTCTCTCATTTGGCCCGGGGTAAGATAGGCAAGCGAGGTGTCAAAAAGAATTCCGATTGATTGGCCGGCCTCATCTGCCATATGAACTTTATTTTCGCCCTTTTTGTATTCTCCTCTATGTTCTTGATTTTTTTCGGCGTATTTCAAAAGCTTTTTATGAAAATGTTTAATAAGACTTTCATTAAATTTTAAATTTTTCCATGAATTAAAAACATTCTCAAGCAATTCGTAATAACCCTTTACTTCTTGCTTGTCGCGATTGGTAAATTTTTGTATATTAATACCCCGCATCAATTTTTCAATATCTGCGTCAGATAAGCGAGAGCCTTCGATGAGTGTTGAAGCGCCAGTTGAAGTAATTAAAACCGACCGTTTTAATCTTCCTAGGACTTGCGGGCTAATGCGAGCGCCTGATATCCATCGCCCCTTTAATTCGTCAATTTTAGCGATTTTAGAAACAATGTCTGATGGGATGTTTTCAATTCGTTTTGAAAAATTGTCCGAAAATGTTAGTTTTTCCGTTGTTTTTTTAGTGTTTTTTGCCATAAATTTAATTGGATATATTAGCTATGTCCAATTATAGCCAATTAGAAGTATTTAGTCAATTTATTGGGTGAGCGGCAAGGGGGAATTAAAGTTGGTGAATGGCCTTTCGTTAAAACTTTTTTCGTTTATTTTTTATAGCAAGGGCTTTTCATTGTTGGAACCGCGTACACGCTGTTCCATTTTATGATTTCTTCGCAAAAATCTCCATTCCTTTTTTGCCGACCCAGTATCTAAATTTAAGAATTTTAAAATTGCGTTGAACAAGTAAATTTTTAAACGATTTGGCGGTTAATCGTTTTTTTAATAATCCATCACTTCCGGAATCAAATGCCTCACAATCTATCTTTTTATCACTAACGACGGAGGTAAGGTATAAAACACCATCTTTTTTAAGCAATGTTTTAATTTTGCTTATTTTTTCCATAATTTTTACACCTTTAATAAATATAAATATCATTACTATAAAAGTCTTTTTGTTATTCCTGAATTATAATCCGTTTTCGCAACGAAGTGAAGAAAACACAATATTATCCCCTTTTTTGTTTTAGAAAAAATTAAATTTATTTCCCTTCGAAAGTCTATTATTTCTTTTCCTCGTTAGAAAAATATTTTTTGAATTGCGTATAATATATCCGAATATTGGAAGTTGTCGAAGCGAAGCGAAGGCAATTTGCGAAAAGTCCTCAGCTCGGACTTTTCGCGATATTCGGTGTTAGACGAGGATTCGTTTTGGCTTCTTTATTATTTTATCTATTAAAAGCCAAAATGAAAGCGTAACATCTCCTTGAGTTTTGCTTAATTTTTGTTTTTTCCAGTTTATCCGCAAAATGATTAAACAAATCTCTGAACAATTCAGTTAAATGGGCAATAAAATTATTGCGGTCGGTATCATAATGCTGATTTTGAATATCAACCAACAATGCGCCAACACAACGCTCAGCCATCATCATGTTAAACTTTCTTTCAAAATCGGTATCCTGCATAATGACTGAAAGCTTTTTATATTTTTCAAGCCAATTTTGCAGATACTCTTTAACATATTCGATGGTTACACTTTGATCCCGCAAGCTTTTTATGCCAGCCCAAAGATGAAAAGTAGTGTCGTAAAATTCAGGGCGGTAAGACCAAAACAAATTTGACATCAATACATATTCTTTATCTGACAATTTGAAAATATCATCATATGTGAAATGTCCGTGCATAAATTCCATTTTGATTGATGGCAAATGCCTTCCAGCCAGAGAAAAAAATTTTTCCACATTTTTTACATCAGCTTCAGCCAGGTGTCCTTTTGTTTGAGCGATTTTAGCCCAATGCGAAACTCGTTGAGCTGTAAAAACAAGGCTGCTCTGCTCATTGGGTTCTCTTTCGAAAAGCGGATTGCGCAAACATTTTGTTTTGTATTCCTGATAGAGATCGCAAAAATCCTTAATTTGCTCTTTATTGGCGAAGGGTGGTTGATATATTTGAGGCGCATCAATATATTCCAAAAGTAAAAAGCCATAGCCATTCTGTTCGTTCCATTTTGAGCCGTTATAAAGTTTTGGCAATCTGATTTTTGCGCTTTCGTTTTGGTTGTTAAATCTATCGATCATGTCAATCTCATCAACATCTGGCTGAAATCCTTGGATTTTAAGAACGGCTGGCTTATTCTGCCAAACGCCTTTATAAATCAAACTGCCGACTTTATCTTTGTCATAAATCTGGCCGCGAAAAATTTCTTTCTCCGGCTGGAAATTTGTTTTGGTCGTTATTTCGTCGAGCACTCTTTTTTCATGATCTGCAAAATTGGCGCGCTCAAAATATTTTTCAGTAATTTTATTGCTCATACTTTTATTGAGTTAAAAAACAAAAATTGAGTAAAATTTCGCCTAACGTTAGGCATATCCGAAGTTTTTCTGAAGCGTAGCGAAAGAAAAATTTGGGAGAGAAAACTTTGTTTTCCTTAATTTATTATAAAGTACAAAATTTTTGAATCGGATATGCCTTGTTATGTGATGTGCATGTTTTACTTTAATCCCGATAGCAATCGGGATTGCTCTAAAAAAGAATTTTAATTTTGTTTTTTTGTTTTGAAAAAATGAAAGAGGGGTTAGGGGTGAATTTCATTTTTTCAAAACTCCTTATTCTGTTTGAGGGAGTGGCAAGAGGGGAATTAAAGGGGTGAATTGCCCCGACCGAAAACTCGTTATTTGTTTTTATCGATCTTATAATCCGCCTCTCCTTCTTCAATACCTTTTCTTGCTTTTTCAAATGCCCATTTTGGAATTTGATGAGATTCTAAATTCAGTTTATTTCTTCTCTCGCTCAACTTTTTCAAATCTTCAACAGCTTTTTTATCATCAATTTCGTTTAATTCAATATCGTAAAAAATTCTCGTGTCATTTCGTAGTGCATTATATCTATTGCCCGCATTCTGATGCACAGAGGCTCTTTCGTTTGGGTTAATAAAAGCTATTATGGCAGTTAAACCAGCCACAATTATTGAGAGACTGCCTGCAACAATATTGTGATAGTCAAATTGTGACAATGCTGAAGCTCCAGCGATTGCTGAGAGAATAGCAGCAATACCTCCAAGCCACAGGTTAGTATTTACCCAGCATTGACCAGCATAAAAATGTCCTTTTGCAGAATATAAACTGTCTTCTTCAATTCTTTTTGCTTCGTTTATGATTTTTTCTTTGTTATCCATAATATTAAATTATCCAAATGCAGGGAAATAATCCCCAAATATTTTTCGCCATTCAATAACGGCATTTTCTATATTGTTATTTTTAGCATATTGCTCGGCTTTTATAGCTCTACTATAAGCCGTTTCAAATCTGCTAATTGCTTCTTCTTGCGTTGAGATATTTCTTAATCCGCTTATTTCACCGCCGTAAAGGACAGGATCTTTAGCCTTATATTTTATTCGCTCTCTTCCTTTGTCAAAAAAATATCTTATCCCGCTTGGATAATCCGAAATGGTTACATTTTCAAAAATTTCCATTGCTAATAGCTCTAATCTGAAAGAAACAAATGAAAAATTAATATTCCTGTTCCATCCTTTAATCATTTTTACAATGGGTACTAAATCTCCATTATGATTTTTATTTTTTTGGACCATTATATCAACATGAGTTTTGGGATTAGTGGCAATCCAAGTGTTTTGTACAGAATTAGGTATTAGATAGCCTCCTCCTTTACGATTAAATGCAGGTACTACATCAACCACAAAATCAGTAAAAGTTATAGTAACAGCTTGTCCATTTCTGCTGATTTTAGGGGTTTTTGTATACGTTTTTAATAATGCTCGTTTTACTTTATCCAATAAACTTGCTTGCCCATCTGATTCATAATATTTTGGATCAAGAACAATAAAAATATCAATGTCAGCTTCTGAAAGAGGCGCAATCATAGTTGATCTTGTATAAGAACCTGTTAAAAACGAATCTAAAACATCCATATCACCAGCGACAACATCGCGGACATTTTCTTGTCGCGTTGAGACGGTACTTTTTTGAAGATCTGTAATTTCAAGATTTTCTTTTAATTTTTGGAATGATGATGAAATTGTCGTTGCCATACCTAGCTTGCTATAAGCAAAACCTCTTTTGAATTTTCATTGCTTAAAACATATTTATAATCCACTTCTTTTATCTCAACTGTTTTCCCTATTTTTTTAAGCATTTCGATTAGTTCTGCGGTTTTTGGAATACCATCATCACGATAGGATATAACCAAAATAGAATCTTTAAATTTGTTAAAAAGTGTTTCAAAAGCACTGTGTATCTCACCTTTATTACACCACTCATTTTTTCCATTTTTTATTTTTTTATGTTTTGTCTCGTGATCAATTAAATTAGGCCACTCATCATATTTAACAATGCCCTCTAAGAAATGGTAAAAATCAAAATAATTTACACCGACACCATTTTTTGAAATATATGGAGTATCTATGTAGACTAAATCTGGCTTTGTGTGGCTCCATTCAAAAATATCATTCTGAAAAGCCAAGTTATTTTTTTTATTATCAAATACTGCATTATTGGCTTCATTCACAAATTTTATAAAATGCTTTTCAAAAGGAGTGTCCCATGTTTTTTTATTTCCAAAACTTCGTTCTACTTCGGCAGTACGAACATATAAGTTTTTTCTATGAAATAAATTATATGGGCGTTTAATAATACAAGATTGAAATAAGGCAAAAAAAGCTAACGCCTGTTTGTATTTGTTTTGAAGTAGTTCAATATTGGTTATGACTTGATCGAGCCATTTATTTTCTTCATCTGTAAAATAGATATTCTGAAAAGTATCGAAAATAAAAGACGGATAATCAATGTCGGCATGTTTTGTTAAAATAAATTTAAGATCGTCTTCGTCTAAAAAAATATGACTATTCTCAATTAGAGCCTGTCCAATGACATAATTAAACTTAAGGTAGTCATTATAAAAAACTTGTTTTCCTTGTTTTTTAAACATATATCCGACACTTCCGGTTCCTCCGAATGAGTCCAAAACTGACTCGAATTTCAAGTCCTTTGTGCAATAAGCAATCCAATCAATAATTTTGTTTTTGCTTCCCTGATAACGAGTACCTGGAAATGCACCAAAATCATTATTTGGTTCAATTTCAAATAATGCTTTCTGCGCCGATTGTCTCGTTAAAGTTAAAGTCATAAATTTTTTGTGTTTCTATAGGCTAAATATTCTTTCAAGTTAGAATAGGGGGCCTTGGCAAGTCCGCCAGCTCGTGCCATTTCTGCCGTCATATAGTGCATCCAAAAATCGTCAAACACCTTTACTCCATATTTGGCAAAAGGGCCCGATCCCTCTCGTAATTCTTCTAATTTGACACATGAGCCGATATTTTTTGTATTTCCACTTCCAGGTCGGTCTTTAGCAATACGATATTTTTCTTGTACAATAAAATCAAAGTCTCTTACCACTGATAAAATTTCTTCCAAGTCATCAATCGTATATACTCGGTTTTCATCGATTGCGCCGTCTTGCTTTGTGTAAATTGCTCCGAGAATATAATGTTTTTTATACTCGTTATATGGGAATGTAATATTTTTCTTTGAGTTTCTTTCTCGAAAATACCCAGTAAAAGCTCCTAGCGTAAAGCCTGAAACAGAACTATTTTCATGACGATAAGTACTTTTTAAATCAAGGGCGATTTTTTCCTTTTCAGGAGTGATAAAAGTTACATCAGGATAATGGTTTTGTTCTTCGGAAAAAATCATTTGGTATTTGTTTTCATCTGCAAATTTTTTAAGAACAGGAAACATCATTAGCTCTATGATTTTTGATATTACTTTTGTATCAACAGAAATAGTATAAATATTTTTAGCGATATCAATAAACCCCTTTACTGACCAGTCGCCATTTGGAGTTTCGAGCATTTTCCTAAAATCCCCAGAATGTTTTAGAAGCCGTAGCTGAAAATTATCTTGTTTCATATTAGTTGCTTTTATTTAAGTTATTAACTGTTATTATTGTATTCGTTTTCCCCTTATAAATAAATCGTTTTCGCAGCGGAGCGGAGAAAACACCTTATTACCCTCTATAATTAATGAAAAAGAAATTTGAAAATTTTTTTAAAACAATTGGGCGATAGCCCAAAAAAGAAAAGGAATATTTCAGCTAACGTTTGCGGATAAAAGAAGTTGCCGAAGGCAATTTGGGGAAATCTTTGATTTCCCTTTTATCCGCTGTTAGGTGACGGTTTCAAAAATGAAATCACTTTTTATCTCCTGTTATTTTTCTTTTCTTTTCTTTAATTTTC
>JAHILZ010000056.1 GCA_018896765.1 Patescibacteria group bacterium
ATTATCGGCATTTTGTCGTCAGTGGTTTTAGTTAGTTTAAGTGGTGCCAGAGTAAAAGCCAACACTGCGGCTTATAAAGCAGAAATGACGTCTATAGTACCAGGTTTAATTTTGGCTTGCGATACAGATACTTTAGTTGCTACAACTGTAGGTATAGCAGCGGCAGGGAAACACACTGCGGGAACTATTGTTTCTCAAAGTTGCGGGGTTAATGGAAACGGAACATTTAATATTACATATGCACCCGTTACATCTCCAGCAGGTACTTGTACGGCTTCTGCAGTCACAGAAGCGGGAGCAACATTTACTGGATGTTAATATTGTCCGATATTTCGACGAAATTTTTATTTGTCGACAAATAAAAATAAGCCCTTTAATTTTTTAAGAGGGCTTATTTTGTTTTTCAGGATAAATTATTAATTATAAATTCATCACTTGCGCTTGGAGCGAGTCGGAGAATTTAAGATGCGAGTAGGGATTTAACGGGTCTGTTAATAAAGTTGACCCCGTATGATAATTTATATTTATCTTTATTTTTAAATAAAATATTTATTTGCACAGATAGAATTGCGATAGTTGGCGGTTTGCTGTAAATTATCGTTCGGGGTTGACAAAATTTTGTAATTGTTCTATAATCTATACATAAATTGTATATATTGTGAAATATGAATAAAGAGTATATAGAATTATCAAAATTGCCTTTTTTTAGAATATCTCACATGGAGATTATTTTTCCGTTAATCAAAAGGACTTCGCTTTATCAGAAAATAAGCCGTTTGATAAAAAAAGGAGAAATTATAAATCTTAAAAAAGGTTTTTATGTCAGTAAAAGTTATTTGGAAAAACACGCTTCTGATCCGGGATATTTTTATTATTTAGCCAATGTTTTGCGGTATCCTTCTTATGTGTCGGGTGTTTATGTCCTGCAGAATTATGATATTTTGACAGATATAACATATCCGATTACTTCTATAACCGTAAAATCGACTCGCCGATATTCCAATAAGATGGGAGATTTTATGTATTATTCAATTTCTCCTAAGCTATACATCGGCTATAAGCGGATTTTTTATAAAAATGAGCCGGTTTATGTAGCCAGTATGGCTAAAGCTTTGTTTGATTATCTTTATTTAAAATATTTTAAAAGTAAAATTAAAGCGGAAGAAATAAAATATCAGGAAAGATTGAATTTAGAGAAGTTTACCCGAAAAGATATCAAGGAATTTAAAGAATACTGCGGATTGTCCGATAAAAAAACCTTAATAGATCTTTGCGCCATAATTTTTTCTAATTAACGTAATTATAATTATGAATAATTTCGCCGCCGCCAGCACCGCCAAAGTCAGCGAAACAATCACCTGCACATGGAGCGAATCGGAGAAATTAAGATGCAATTAGGGGTTTATTAAGTTATTTGACCTTAATGATATTTTTTGATAAACTATTCACAGTATTTAGTGAAAATTTATTTTTTAAGTAAAATTATGGATGTTACAAAATGCGATAAATGCGGCAAAAATAAAACCGACAAGAAGAAATGGATTCGTACGAGCGTTAGCGGGCAGGATGTCGGTTATCGCGCTTATGATATTTGCGAAAAATGCGGGAGTGGAATTTTGGCTATTTTAAAGAAAAATTTCAAAGAAGATAAAAAATAAAATAATAAAACTATGACTTTAACTAAAAAAGATTTAGTAAAAATAAAAGATGTTGTTTTGGAAGTAATGGAACCGATGATAGTTGCCAGCCAAAATGAATTTTCTAAAATTGATGATAAATTTTCTCAAATTGACGAGAAATTTACGAAAATAAATAATAGATTCAATAAAATTGATAAAAGATTTGATAATGTTGATAAAGAAATTAAAGAAAAATTCGATAAGGTTTTGGATGGGCAGGATAAGATAATGAAAAGCATCGGAGATTTGAAATCTGATAATATCGCAGATTCCGAAGTTCACAAAAGACAGGAAGAAAAAAATGAAAATTTTGAAATACGGATTTAGATTATTGAGCAAAAAACGGGAATTGCGGCGATAAAATAAATTTTTTAAAATATAAAGTTACAGCGCGTAAACAAGCAAAGAAATTTTCTTTGCTTGTTTTGTTTTTCAGATGATTTGATCTGTGGTATAATGATACTAAAGAAGGCAGGCAGATATTCAACCGTTAAATATTGGATTTTCATTTGACAAACCATTTCCAAAGGTATACCATTATAGTATACTATGAGAAACAATACTAATTCTAAAATCAAAGAGATTTTTTCGCTGGTTAAAAGCTTGCCGTATTTTGGTTTTGATAATTTGGCCGGCATTGAAAAAAATCGAGTATATCTTAAAATTCTTTTTTACCGCTATAAAAAAGCCGGCAAATTGATTGGGTTGAAAAAAGGTGTTTACGTATCGCGGGAATATATTGATAAAATCGAAAAAAGCGGTACGGTTGGTTTTTACGCGGAATTTATCGCTAATATTTTATACATACCTTCGTATTTAAGCCTGGAATATGTTTTGTACGAGCATAATATTTTGACGGAAATTCCCGTTAATATTACATCAATTTCAAAAAATAAAACCGCGCGTTTTTCAAATGAATTTGGAAATTTTTTGTATCATAAAATAAAAAGCGATCTTTTTACCGGATTTACAATTGTCAAAAAAGGAGATTTTATAATTTTTAAAGCGACTAAAGCAAAAGCGCTTTTTGATTTTTTATATTTTAGGAAAAATTTAATTATGGATAGAAAAGCGTTTTTGGAATTACGGCTGAATTTGGAGAATTTAAACAAAAAAGATTTATCGGAATTGAAAAAATACATCAATATCGAAGGTTCAAAAAAAATGAAGGAGATTTTAAGTTATTTTTAATTTATCGTTAAGGAATTTCAATATTGTCTGCGTTCTTCCGCGTTAATTCTGCGAGTGTCCGCGAAATTAGCGCCAGCAGGCCTAATTTATATGGAAACTATAAAAATATTTTTAAAAGATTTGCTGGACAAATCAGAATCAAAAAACGAGCTTTTTAAAAGAAATATTTTGAAAGAATATTTGCAGGTTTTGGTTTTGGAATTTATTTATTCGCATCCGGCGTACAGCAATTTATTTTTTTACGGCGGATCATGCCTCGCGCATTGTTACGGCTTGCCGCGGATGAGCGAGGATCTTGATTTTATAGACGCAAATAAGGAGATAAAAATATTGGAATTGGCTTCCGATATTAAATCTTATTTTAAGAAAAATACCGATTTGGAAATAAAAACAGCGGCGCGGAAATTCAGAATTTATCTTAAGTTTCCCGTGCTTCGCGAATTAGGCCTCGCGGGAAAAAGCGAATCAGATTTGCTTTTTTTGAAAGTGGAAATTTTTTCGGGGTTTGATTTTTGCGAAAAATATAAAGCCGAATCAATTCCTTTGTTTAAATTCAATAAGCCCGTTTTGATAAAAACTTTTGATTTGCCCACTTTGATGTCCACTAAAATTATGGCGGTACTGGAAAGAAAATGGGAAAAAAAGGATAAAAGCGGGAAAATTTTGGCAAAAGTGAAAGGCAGGGATTATTTTGATCTTATGTGGTATTTGGAGAAAAATATAAATCCGAACATGGATTGTCTGAAAGGCGTTAAAGACAAAAAAGAGTTAAAAGAAAAGCTTGCGGCGGCTGTTCGCAAAGCCGATTCTAAAAGCATTGCGTATGATCTCGAGTCTTTTATTGGCAAGAAAGATTTTGTTGAAAACTTAAGCAAAAATATAAAAGATATTATAAAACGGGGATTGGAAAAATTATAAATTTTGAGTTAACCGCGACCTATGGAATTATTTTTTTATTTTTTTATTTTTTTATTCGGTCTTATTGTCGGCAGTTTTTTGAATGTGGTGATTTTTCGGCTGGAGAGCGGCGAACAAGTGGTTCGCGGCAGGTCGCATTGCCGTCATTGCCGGCATATTTTGGAATGGTATGATTTGATTCCTGTTTTGAGTTTTTTGGCGCTTGGCGGCAAGTGCCGTTATTGCGGAAAGGCATTGAGCGTTCAATATCCGCTGGTGGAGTTGGCGACGGGGATGCTTTTTGTCGCAATTTTCAATTTTCAATTTAATGAAACCACCCTCTACTTTCCACCCTCTACTTTCCACCCTCTACTTTCCACCCTCTACTTTCTTTTTATCGCGTCTTCCTTGATCGTTATTTTTGTTTACGATTTAAAACATTATATTATTCCTGATAAAATTATTTATTCGGCGATAATTGTTTCTGTGTTTTATCTTATTTTGGGGCGAATTTGGGAAGCCGGACTTCCGGGTTCGGGGTTTGGAAGTCCGGCTTCCGGAGTTTTGGGATTTGAAAATTTAATTATTCTTTTTAATCCGTTTATCGCCGCTATTGCCGCCGGTGGATTTTTCTTTGCCATAGTTTTGATTACTAAGGGCGCCGGTATGGGCGGCGGAGACGTAAAACTTGCTTTTTTGATGGGTTTGGCGCTGGGTTGGCCCAAAATTCTCGCGGCCTTGTTTTTAGCTTTTACTATTGGCGCGATTTGTGGTATAATTTTAATGCTCCTTAAAAAGAAAAATTTTAAAAGCGAAATTCCCTTCGGTCCGTTTTTGGTTTTAGGAACTTTTATCGCATTATTTTGGGGAGAGGAGATAGTGAGGTGGTACACGGGGTATTTATTTTGAATTTCATTATAAGCATTATAATGTTTATAAATATTATATTGAAAAATAAAATACAAAATGGCGGTTTTACCATAATGGAAGCGATGGTTACCGTGGCTATTATTGCCATAATGTCGGCGGTATATTTGACTAATTACAGGCCGACCAATCAAAAAATTATTTTAGATCAAGCGGCCTCCGGTCTTGTCGCTGATTTGCGGTATGCGCAAAACATGGCGATGAATGTTAAAAAATTTAATGATGAGATTCCGCAAGGCGGTTATGGCGTAAAAATAAACAATACTTCTCCGGGAACATATACTATTTACGCCGATTGTGATAACGATCATGAATTTGATGGCGTAAGCTTAGTATGCGCAGGCAACACAATAGCGGAAAAAGTTAGCGATCGAACACTTGATTCTAAGATTAGAATTACTACCGCGCTAGATATTTCTTTTCAGCCGCCTAATCCTGTTGTGTGGATTGATGGCAGTACGGGAGTGGCCTCGTCAATTATTACTCTTGAATATGGCACTACCGGTGTAACCAAGACGATTACAATCAATGGTTATACGGGGCAGATTAGCGCGGACTAAGAAGAGTATTAAGTATCAAGTATTATGTATTAAGTATGATTTAATTTTTTATTTTCTTAATTATACTTAATACTTGATACATAATACTTAATACAAAAATGCAATAAATAAGCGCTTAAATTTTAAAAAACCGATGAGGATCAAAAATAAAAAAAATCTCGAACTGAAATTTTCCGATGGTTTTACTCTCATTGAAGTGATGGCGGCTGTGGCGGTTTTGTCTATCGGCTTGATCGGCGGGTTGACCGTGATAACAAAAAATTTGAGTATAATTTCCGGCGGCGAAGACAGAATCATTGCGGCTAATTTGGCGGCGGAAGGAATTGAATTGGTGAGAAATGTGAGGGATACGAATTGGCTG
>JAHILZ010000057.1 GCA_018896765.1 Patescibacteria group bacterium
AAGTAAAGCAAATAAATTAACAAAGAAAGACATAATATCGCCTTCCGTTCCTGGTTCATATTTATTTGCATCTTGAGACCAAGAATAAATGATGGATAAAAAATTTAAACATCCTCCCATTAATACAATCTGCCAACTTTTTATGCACATAATCTCTTACTTAAAAATCTAATTATCCTCAAAATTCTTCATCCAATTCTCTTTATAGTCAATGTTAAACTGCCTGAAAAATTGCTTTTGGTATTCTGAAAGAATGATAATCGCTAAAATTACCATTTAAAAGATAGGACAATAATTGCCATGTCAAATCAGTTTTTTGCCAAACAACCCTAAGACTAGCTCCTCTGTTATCTTCATCATTAAATTTGCTAACATCTAGTCCAAGGCGTTTAATTCTTTCAACAATTTTATCCAAGCTATTAGATAAATAAATTTGAGTATCAAATTTCTTGTTTACATCAATCGGACTAGTTGCCTCTAAATTTTTAAAAGGAAAATCAATGACAAGTTTATTTAACTCTGTGGATTTAATAATAGTTCCCCTTCCGACAATCAAGCCGAGAAAATAGGCAACACCTTCGCTCAAAAATGATGATAGTTTATTTGTTATGTCCATATTTTTTGAAAATTAAAATGTATTCATGCACTTTATTGACTATAAATTTATAAGGATAGCCTAGGGGTTTGCAGTTATTGTATTCCTTTTGTCTATCCCATATCAGCAAATCTTCAAAAGTAAGTCCAATTTCTTCCATCATTTGAGCAACATCGCTATGGAAAGGGTAAAATTTGCTACCTTTGCGAATATCCATTACAACCATTACACAATAACCATTTTCGCGGATCGTTTTTGCGACTTCCGTCATAATCTTTTTTAATTCCGCAATAAAATTATTGTAGGATTCTATATTTCCTATATCTTGGGTTTTGTTGGTATAATTTCTACCAATTTTCAAATCCGCGCTTCTTCTCGCGTTTAAAATATCCCAATACGGAGGCGAAGTTAAGCATAAATCTATACTGTTCGGCTCAATATATTTAGTAATTTCTCTTGCATCTTTTACAAAATATTTAATTCCCCCATTATCCTTGTAGGGCAAATAGTGATTATTTATTCTGTTAAAAAATAGTTTTTGAAATTCATCGCTAATATCAATACCATAAACATTCATTCCTTTTTTAAGCCCGGCGATTAAAGTGCTGCCGCTTCCAGCAAAACAGTCTAAAATATTTTTTCCCGATCCGTTTGTTAGAACATCAATTATTCTTTCAGAAAGCTGAAGTGGAAAAATAGCGGGGTGTCTCAATTTATATTCTTCTTGATTTTTAGTAATGTCTCGCCAAATGCTAAAAGAATTTTGAAGCCATGTAGCGCCGTCAAGTTTATTCGCTCGTTTAGCGGCAAGATTTGTTTCTATAAAATAAAGTCGTTCCTCTGTGTTTTTAGGGTCATCTTCTTTTTGGTTTATGCTTTTATATCTCTTGTGTGTTTTTCTAAATAGTTGAACTTTGCCTTTTTGTGTAAGTATTTTTTTTATTTCGCTATCTGCTATAACCCCTTCATTGTTATAGCTAAGCAAAATATACTTTGCCTTTACATTGGCAATTAAGTCATCAAGGGCTTTGCCGGCTCGTCCTTTGTAGCAGTATTCTGAAATTTGGTGATTATAATTTATCATTCCAGTTTTGCCGTTCGCGATTGGCTTTTTTGCCCCAAACCAGCCTTCAGCAATCAATTCTAAAATAAAATAATTTGCCGCGTATTGTCGACTGTTATAAGGCGGATCTAAATATAAAATATCAATATTTTTAACTTCTCTTATTAATTGATTTGCATCTTTCTTAAATGCTTTATTATTTCTCTTGCTTGGTATAATTTCTGGCGAAGTTAAAATCATGGGCTTAATTGCTCGTTGATCCCAAATTTTTAGATACGCGCTATAAGTCCCCGCAACATTGGAAACAAGATTGACCGCTTCGAGCACGGCAGTAATTAAATAATAATATTCAATTTCGCTAATAACAGATAAATTTTTCCATTCCTCAATCTTTTCTCTTATCGCATCAATTTTCTGTCCATTCTCATTTGAAAAATACTGTCTTTGTCCTTTTCCGTTCGGACAATAATTATCAAAAATGAAACCTTTTTTGGGCGAAAGATTATTTAGATAACCAATCACATAATTTTTGTCTATCTGTCCGACTTCAAGATATTTTTTTAATTTTATAAACTTTGGCTCTTCGTTGAGTTCAATATAGGTTTTTGCCAACGCATAAGAAAATTCTAAAAAATCATTTGCGATAACTGTATATCCTTTTTTCTTGAAATGTTGGGCTACAATAGTTGTTCCCGCAAAAAGATCAACAAACTTAGCACCGTGGTTTAATTCGGTTTTTTTAACCCCTATTTCAATAAGGTCTAATAATTTTTCTTTTCCGCCGTAATAACGCATAATTCTATTTTACCAAATCCTCAAGCCAACATTAAAAGCGTTGGCTGTTTTTCTAAAATTTCAATTATAAATATCCATCAATCTATTATAATAATACCAGAAAATTAAAGATTAGTAAAATGGCGACTCATGGCGCGTCCGCGCGAGTAAAACAATTTTTATAAGGGAATAAAAAAAATACCCTCGCCGGGTTGTTTTAAATTTTCTATTTTGCTTTGTTAAAAAAATATCAAAATCTAAAAAATATCGCGTCCGCCCTGTGACCAGTCCTTGCTAAACTGAACCGGTTGTATATTCAGATCAAAAAAAATTACAGAAAAAAATAATAATAATCCAGTTTGGTATATTGAGCTTAGAATGATTGACTTACGATAGGTATTATATTATAGTTGATTTAAAGTACACGAAAAGTGTGCTTTATTAGTAGCAGCACACTTAAAATTGATCTATCGAATACAGGAGGAAAGATGAAAAGAAACATAGATGCACAAAATCTTGCTGAAATATTGCGCAAGAAATCAGTTGATTTAAAGAATAAGGTTTGCCTTATGGCTAATCTGAAAGGAACAAAGCAGGAGAAAGATTTATCTCTTCCGGTAAATTGTCGTGGTTTCGGACGAATTCATCATTTCCAGTTAACCCCGGATCCTAGCTGGATATCCGACCCTTTGCCAATGTTACCAACCAGTAAGTATCTTGGCATACCTCAAGAAGAAATTATCCAAGCTCAGGTTTTTCAGCTTGCAGCCTGCAATTTTCGCTGCTGGTACTGCTTTGTCGATTTTGACTTGCTTTCCGCTAATTTGAAACATTCAAGCTTTATAACCGCTAATGAATTGTTCGGTTATATACTTGAAGAGAAAGTAGAATCGCGGGTAATTGATCTCAGTGGAGGCCAACCAGACATAGTTCCCGAATATCCTTTATGGTTCTTGCAAGCTCGGCAGGAAATGGGGCTTGAAAAGGAATATTTATGGCAGATTCTTTTCTGAATCCGAACACTATGATAAAATAAAATCGGCTTTTTAATTTTTAAATAAAAAAATATAATGAAAAAAAAGAAGTAAAAATCTTGGGCATTTTAAGCAAAGCGAACGAGATGAAATTGCAATACT
>JAHILZ010000058.1 GCA_018896765.1 Patescibacteria group bacterium
AAGTAAAGCAAATAAATTAACAAAGAAAGACATAATATCGCCTTCCGTTCCTGGTTCATATTTATTTGCATCTTGAGACCAAGAATAAATGATGGATAAAAAATTTAAACATCCTCCCATTAATACAATCTGCCAACTTTTAATCTGCCATCCTTTATGCAGTGCAATATTTTGATTATCATTATTTGATGGAGCAGTCGCCGGAATATTTTCTTCTTTTTGTTCTTCGTTCATAAAATTGATTATCTAAAAAATTATTTTTATTATTAATTCCTGTTAATATTTATCTTGCAACTTACAATTTTTAAACTGCGAAGTAAAGAAAATAGCATGATCTTCCGCTTTTTTTTGCAACAAGTTCTCTGCTTGAACTATTCCTTGTTCTAAAACAGAGACATATTTTGCGGTCTTAAATTCACGCCAGACAAAAACCATTCCTCTCGCCATAGAATTATACACCTGTCCTTTAAGCCACTTAACACATCTGCCTTTTATACCGGATATTTCGCATTCCTGGCTTTTATCAAATTCTTCCACATATTTTTTAGCATTTGCTTCGTTTTTAAAATTCAAAACATAAATATCAACATATGAAGCATCGGGATTCTTGGCAAATTGATACCTAGCGGCAACTTCTCTGTCTGCCCCCCAATTAACTTCTTTGCCCTGAAATGTTGTTGTATCCACCATTGTGCTTTTCCTTGAAAGACCGGCTATATCGGCTGGAAATTCACATTTTGGAATCTCTTTTTTCAGCCGATAAACGCAATAATTTCCTTCAATATTGCATCTTGAATCTTTATTGTCTTCTAAAACCGCGGAAAGTTCATAAGAAACACCATCGGATTTATAACCGTAATATTTATCGCCGCCGGAAGGATCTTTATATGATTCGGCAATATAACCGCCGTTTTTCAATATTTGAAAAATATTGCTGTTTTCATCGCTTATTTTTTCCGTTTCTTCCGCGATAGGATATTTCTCATTATTTTTTAAATAATCTTCCAGCGCTTGGCTGTAAAAATCAAGATTGATAATTCGCCGATCGTCGCGGCTATGCAAAAGCCCGCTCAAATCTATTGTTTTCTTTGATCCTCCATTGCTATTGTTGGGTAAGCTACCTGTATTTATAGAATAATTATCAAAAAATAAATAACCGAAAGCGCTAAAAAATAAAACAATAATTATTATGGCCGGTATACGATATCTCTCGTCCTTTATGCCGATGCGGCTTAAGATTTTTCCGCCTATCGTTTTTAATCTTTCCTTAATAATATAAAAATAGCGAAAAAATAAATTTCGCGTTGATTCGCGTTTCAGAATAAAAACGAAAAACCATGCTAAAATATATGACTCGCCGGCAATTATCGCAAGCTTTACAATTACAATGAGCGGATTAAATAGCAAGATTGGAGCGCCTGCCTGAAAACTGGAAAAAATAAACCATTTGGTCAGAAAATCGCTTGCGTAAACAGCCGGCGTAAAAATAAAATTTACAATGCTTACCAAGTATTTATTATAAACATCGATCTGCAAAAAAACCGGAACAATTATTAAAGTCTTTGAAAACCCAATAAATGTCAGAACAAAAGTAAGCCAATACTGAATTATTTTTTCCTTAAATTTCATGGTTTAAAATTAAATTTAAACTTTTTACAATTTCAGCCCTCACGCATTATGATCGGTTATTTTTGTATTAGACTATAAACAATCCCCAAATAACAAGAATCTTTCTTATTATCATCAGGGAGCTTCTCGCAAAGGGCATCATTAGCATTTGACGTTGCCACACTGGCGATGCAATTGTATTTTTGATCTCCGCTTCCGCTCGTTTCGATCTTGTCGCATAAAACAACATCATTTGAAGCTATGGCTACTTGCAGATAGCATTGATTTTTCTCAACACTTATTGATTTAGTGCTACCGTCTTGCAAAGGAACCAATTCCGCAAATCCACTATTTATTTTATCGCACAAAGACGAGTCTTTCTTTTGCGCAGCAATATCTCTATAGCATTCATCCGCGCCTGCTCCATATGTAGTGAAACCCGCGCATTTCCGTTCATCTTTTTCAGCTACAGCAATACAATAATTTTTAAAATCGCCTATTCCGTTTCTGCCAAAAATGTCTTTTTCAAGATACCAATACTGACAAATTAAAGTTTTAGATCCATCGCCACTGCACCATTTCTCAGTATTATCAAAATCAATTTTCTGACAAAAATCGGCGTTTCCAGTTAATTTTGCCGCTTGAGTATAACAATCGGTTCTACGCTCCCAATTATCTACAACTTTTTCACACAAAGAAACATCTTTTGTTTTTCCAAACAAGGACTGAAAACATTCATCCCTTTGAGTATTTTCATTTCCTGTCGAATGCGGAATTTTTTCACAATCCTCTACGGTTTTTATCATCGGCAATTCCATGCCGTAATAAGAAATTTTTTTGCTATTCGCCGCATCAACGCATTGGCCTTTGGCATAACCGCCTTTAATTTTATCGCAAATGGCCGCAAGTTTTTTATTCTCCGGAATATCTTCAACCTTTGCCAACTCCGGAGCTTTGATATCAAATTCTTTATTAATGTCTAAATACTGAATATTACCGGTAATTTCATTGGCTTCTTCCCAAAAACCTTTTTCTTTCGTCTCTAAATTATAATCATACCTGACATCGTATTCACTAGTGTTTTCTCGAAACGGCAAAAAAGTTTCCTTGTCGACCCAAACATCTCCGGTAATACTAAGAACATTAACCGTGTACTCATTTTTATCATATCCTGATCCAGCAAGTAAAACTCTGAATATCGGCCTAGTGACCAATTTGGAAAAAGGAATAACTATCTGTTTATTATTTTCAAAAAATTTAAACACTTGTTCTTTTTCAAAAATATACTCTTCGTCTGTTTCACTGGCAAATAATTCATCTATGCTTTTCCCTGTGCCGTAAACTCCTATCTCACGATTCAAATACTCATCTAAAAATTTATTCCTCTCCTTATGCTTCGGCTGCAGACTTAAATGATAATACTCTTTATTCTCTATACTCTCTACGGTTATTTTTTTTATATCACTGACGGATCTTATAAAATCAAAAGCTGAAAAAACTTTTGACAGATCAGGCATATGAAAAGTATTATCCGCGCCCGGAGTATCAGGAATCCCCGGCAATTCATCCCCCTCCTTGAACTCCATCCAACTTCCTGCCCCAGCCGTCAAAACCGCCATACTATTTTTTGAATAAAGCCTGCCGTTAATAATTACGGATTCACTATCTTTTTTATCTTTATTGTCTGACTGATAAGAAAAAGTATATGCTTTCTTGCCAATCAAATCAAGCATTGACTCGCTGACAGTGTTTTTATTGCCCAATAATCGATAAGGATCTTCGCCCGGTTTTTGGGTCGTCCAATCACTCGTAGAAACAATTCGAACACTGCTAATAAATTCCAAATTTTCCCGAACAATCTTTAGCAATTCTTCCTCGTTATTTTTTTCAGTTAATTTATATAAACAAATTTTACCACTCATATTACAATCAATGTTTTTTTCGTTTTCCAACCGAGCCGTAATAGCAAAACTTTTTCCATCGGAACTATAACCGTAATAAAAAGTCGGGCTTTGTGCGTCAATCGAAATATTTTTAATATATTTTGGAACCAAGGAATTAATAGTGCTATTTTTATCATCGGTTTTTTCGGTCAAGCCGTTTGTAGAAGGATAAATATTTTTGTCTTTTTTGTAATTCTGCAAAGCCAAAAGCAAATTAACCAAATCTATTTTTCTTTTCATGTCTCTATTCTCAGCCAAAGATTTAATCGCGCTAACCGCGGCTTTTTCTCCCGCTTTTTCAGAACTTTCGGAATAAGGAACGACTTGGGAAGCCAGCTTTGATTTTTGATAATTTTGCCAGACAAAATATCCGCCAACGGTAACGATCAATATAACTGCAAACGCTATCTGCCAGCTTTTAATCTGCCGTCGATTAGAAGGCGCAATATTTTGATTATTATTATCCGACAACGCAGGCGCCGGAATGTTTTGCTCTTTTTGTTCGTCGTTCATAAAATTTAAACCGATTAATTTTAAAATACTCTTGTATATATTTTACCCCTTTTCCCTTAATTTTACAAGCAAAAGCGGCGGAGCTCGAAGATCCGCCGCAATAATAATTCGTTGATTTTCGTCATAACTATTACAACCCTGATAACCCGATTAACCCCAATATCGCCGCGAAAATAGTCGATTTATTAGCGGGTTTTTTTATTTTTGCCAACATCGCGCTTGTTTTCAAAACCGTATCGGGATTAAGAGAAATACTGTCAATTCCTTCCTGTACCAAAAACTCCGCGAAATCCGGAAAATCGCTCGGCGCTTGGCCGCAAATGCCGACTTTCCGATTATATTTATGAGCGACTTTTATCAACTGCCTGATCAATATTTTTACCGCTTCATTTTTCTCGTTGCCAATATGAGCCAATGTGCCATTATCGCGATCCAATCCAAGCGTTAGCTGAGTCAGATCATTGCTGCCGATCGAGAATCCGTCAAAAATCTTGGCAAACTCTTCCGCCAAAATTATATTCGCAGGGATTTCAGCCATAACATAAACTTTAAAGCCGTTGACACCTTGCTTCAGCCCTTCGCCTGCCATAATTTCCAAAACTTTCTTTCCTTCCTCGACAGTTCGGCAAAACGGGATCATCACAATGACATTTTTAAATCCGAATGTCTCGCGAACTTTTTTAATCGCCCGACACTCCAGCTTAAACGCTTCTTTAAAGCGCTCGTCATAATAGCGGGACGCGCCGCGCCAGCCGATCATCGGATTTTCTTCTTTCGGCTCAAAATATTTCCCGCCGATTAAGTTCGCGTATTCATTGGTCTTAAAATCGGAAAATCGGACAATTATTTCTTTCGGGTAAAAAGCGGCGGCCAGTTTTGCCACTCCCTCGGCTAATTTATCCGTATAAAACTGCACCTTGTCGGTATAACCAACGGTTAATTCTTCTATTTTTTTCACCGTCTCTTTATCAAATTTTATCTTCTGCGTTTTTTCCGCGGTTTTTCGTTCCGCGATTTTTCTGCGCTTGCTTTGATTTTGATAATTAATCAAAGCAAGAGGATGGATCTTAATATAATTATTGATAATAAATTCCTCGCGCGCCAAACCAATCCCGCTTTGCGGCAAGAAAGAATATTTGAACGCCTGATCCGGCTCGCCTAAGTTAATCAAAATTTTCACCGGCAATTCGCCAATCGCGCCCAAATCAGTTTTTTCCACTTTCGCCGGAATAATTCCTTTATAAATATATCCTGTCTCGCCTTGCGAGCAATCAACTGTCACGGGCGAGTTATTTTTTATCGTCGATGTACCATTTTTCGTGCCCACCACTGCCGGAATTCCCAATTCGCGGGAAATAATCGCCGCATGGCATGTTCTACCGCCGGCATCGGTCACAATCGCAGAAGCGATTTTCATAATCGGCTCCCAATCCGGATCAGTCATTTTGGTCACCAACACTTGGCCGGGTTTAAAATCATTTATCTGCTTTACGCTTTTTATAACATTGGCTTTCCCAACTCCGATTTTTGCGCCCACGCTCACTCCCGTACCAACGACTTGCAATCCGGTTTTCGGAACAGTCAATTTATAAACCTCCATCATATTTACATCGCGCTTGCTCTGATGAGCGGTTTCAGGACGCGCTTGAACAATAAATAATTTATTCGTCTTGCCATCTTTCGCCCATTCAATATCCATCGGCCGTTTGTAATGATTTTCTATGATCACCGACCATTTGGCCAGTTGAATAATTTCTTCGTTTGTCAAAACAAATTTCTTTTGATCGCAAGCGCTGACTTTGGTATTTTTAGTTGAATTTGTCCCCTTGGAATAAATCATCCGCCACTCTTTGCTTCCAATCGTCTTTTTAATAATCGACTCCTTGCCTTCCTTTAAAAATGGCTCAAAAATCCAATATTCATCGGGATTTATCCGACCTTTGACCACATTTTCTCCCAAACCGTAAGCGGCATTAATCACTGTCACATCGGCAAATCCGGAATCCGGATCGCAAGAAAACATCACTCCGCTGGCGGCTAAGTCGCTGCGAACCATTTTTTGCACGCCGACTGAAAGCGCGATAGAAAAATGATCAAATCCTTTATCCACTCGATATGAAATCGCCCGATTAGTGAACAAAGAAGAAACGCAATCTCTCACCGCTTTCAAAAGCGCTTTTTCGCCATGAACATTCAAATATGATTCCTGTTGTCCTGCAAAAGACGCATCCGGCAAATCTTCAGCCGTCGCCGAACTCCGAACCGCCACATCCACATGATGGCTGCCATATTTGGCGCCAAGCTGATAATAAGCCTCGACAATATTTTCCTTAAAATCTTTTGGAAGCTCCGCGGCCAAGATTGCTTTTCGCGCCGCGGCTCCACGCCTTGCCAAATCTCTGATATCGTGAGTATTAAGGCCTTTTAAAATTCTTTTAATCTCATCTTTCAATCCGCTTTTTTCCAAAAAATATCGGTAAGCGTATGCCGTGGTCGCAAAACCATTCGGAACGGTTACTCCCTTTACGGCAAGATTTTGATGCATCTCGCCCAAGCTGGCATTCTTCCCGCCGACTAATCCGACATCTCCAATGCCGACGTCAGAAAACCAAAGAATCAATTTTTTATCTTTAGCATTATGGGCATGATCGCAAATCAAATGATGATTATCGTTAGCGATTAAATTATGAGCGGAAGTCAAAAGTTTATTAGACATAAATATAAATTAAAAGTTTAAAGTTTAAAATTAAAAGTGATTGTGTTTTGCCGCGAGCAAAACTCCTCAACTTTTAGCTTTTCATTTTGAATTTTTAACTATTCATATGATACCATATTCCCGCCAATCCGTAAAAGGCGCGCGGCTTTTTTAAAAACAAAACGCCGCGGGTTTTACTTCGCGGCATTAAAATTAATAAATTTTCTAAACTTTTAAATATTTATCTTTTGCGCAAAATCACCGATAACCGGCGCTTTCCAATATTGACCTTGCAAAACTTTAATTACCGCTATAATCCAAATGAAAATCCATGCAATCGCGGCAAGCCACCCAACAATCGGTATCCAGAGAAAAAACCCGATAATAAACATTACAAGCCCTTGCTTAGCATGAAATTGAGCGAATTTGCTGTCTTTTTTAGCCAAAAGCGGAATCAAAACTAAAATGCCCAAATATCCCAAAAGCGCCCAAAGTTTATTTTGCTGAATATCTTGCTCGTCAGTCATCGGCGCTTGAGGCGGCATCGGCGGCGCGCTTTGCGGCGGCGTTTGTTGTCCTTCCATTTTTATCACCTCCAATCAAAAAGTTTAATTATAAAATATTTATCTGCCTGCCCTCTTTTGATTTTAGCTTAAACTAAACTTAACCAACTCCTTCTTGATTTTTTCGTCATCCACTTTGAATTCGGGAAGAAATTCTATCGCCTCGTCATAATTTACATCATTGAAATAAGCCAGCGCCTCGCGAAATATTCTTTCATTAAATTCCCTTTTAAAAATTTCTTTGGAGTTCTTAACTATTTTTTCTATAGAATGATACTTGTTGATAATAAAATATAAATCGACATAATCTTTCCATTTCGCTCTTCGCCCAAGCGCGTAAGCTTTCATCGCGCCCAAAGTCAACAAATCAGGCATTTTAAAAATATCTTCAAAATTCTTGGAAAATTTAATTTTAAATGGATAATGAAAAAAAGTAAACTGCACATTGTTTACGAAAAAGGTAAATTGCCCGTCTTCATCTTTATAAACCTTGCCGATTTTAAACCCGTTTCTTATAATTTTTGCTCTGATTTTCGCATTATCAAATTCTTCCAAGCTAAATAAATCAAAATCAATACTTCGACGGTGACCAATCTGCAAAGCAATGGCGGTTCCACCAACCAAACCAAAATCTTTGCTGAATTTTTCCACCAACGACAATAATTCAAATTGTTTGGCAACTAATATTTCTTGATGAAAATTACGCATATTTATCAAAATAATAAGTAAAATAATTCTTTGTTTTTATATTATAATTCTGTCGTCCAACAGGAGACGGCTTGGATTTGGCGCGAAAAATTCGAGCCGTTTCTTTCATGCCCAAAATTTTGATCAGCGTCTGCACATCATCCCAGTCGCCATAATTAAGCGTCGCCTCCACTATCGATTCGGCCTTAAGCTTATTATAATCTTTCACCCACCAGATTAAATATTTTCTTTTTTTTATAAAATCGTGAATGGTCATAAAATTTCGACAATTTTTAATTTCGAATTCTGAATTTTGAATCAAAGTCTAATTTTTTAATTTTGAAACCGTTAAGTGCTAAGATTTTAAAACTCATTTTTTATTCTTCAGTCATTCTTAAATAATCTTCCAAATTAACATTGATAATATCCAGCATAAAAAGCGTAAAACTTTCCTCGCCTTTTTTAATCGCTTCAATATATTCTTGCCGCCTGATGATCGGAATAATTATAGGCGGATAACCGTTTTTTAATAAAATTAAATTCACCAGCAATCTTGCTATTCGTCCGTTACCGTCGATAAATGGATGGATTTTTACGAATTTATAGTGAATTAAAGCAACAAACTCCAATAAATCAATTTTAATTTTATTATCCGAGTACCATTTAATAAGCTCTTTCATCAGTCCGGAAACTTCTTTGGCGGCAGGCGGCAAATCCTCGGAACCGGTAATATAGACTTGTATTTTCCGATAATTACCGGCGTTTTCATCGTCGATATCAAGCAATAATTTTTTATGCAAATTACAAATTATTTCTTCAGACAAATCTTTCTCGCCGCTTACGATTTCAAAAAGTAAATCCAAAGTTTTTTGGTGATTTATCGCTTCTAGAATTTCTTTAACTTGTTTGCCGCCGACTGTCAGTCCGTCTTCCAAAATCATTCGCGTTTCGCCGAGCGTCAAAGTATTGCCCTCGATCGCATTAGTATGATAAGTATAAGTGACATCAAACCATTTTCTGATTGTTTTAATTTCACTTTGCGTTAATGGTCGTTTGGCGTCCAATATTTTTTTATTGGCTTTAATTTTATCTAAAAATTCTTGTTTGATCATAAAAATTAAATAGGAAAATTAATATCTTCCTCCATTCCGGTTTTAAAAATTGCTTAATTGATTCTTTAGTAGGCATAAAATTTTAATGTTTATTTATCATTAACCCCGAGATTGCTTCGTCGCTTCGACTCCTCGCAATGACAGCCTGAAACATTTTGTCATTTGGATTTTGACATTGATTTGACATTTGAAATTTGTCATTTGTCATTTCCCAATCTCCATTCCTCTCAGCGCCGCCACTCGCTCCTCAATCGGCGGATGAGTGGAAAACATGCCGGAAAACATTTTTCGGCCATTACCGTCGCCTTTCAAAGGATTAACAATATACATATGAGCCGTGGCTTTATTCGCCACTTCCAGCGGCTCGGTATCGCCGGAAATTTTTTCCAGCGCCCGCGCTAACCCTTCCGGATGGCGAGTCAAAAGCGCACCACTGGCATCAGCCAAAAATTCCCGTTTCCGGGAAATCGCCAGCTGAATCAAGGTCGCCACAATCGGCGCCAAAATTGTCAAAACAATAGCAATGATCATAATCGCTCCGCCGCCTTCCTTGCTTCGGCGATTCCCTCCAAAAAGCGAAGCCCGAAAAAACCAATCGGCAAGCAAAGTGATAAAACCCACTAAAATTACCACAATGGTAGAAAACAAAATATCTCGATTGCCCACATGGCTCAGTTCATGCGCCAAAACTCCTTCCAGCTCGGATTTTTCAAGCTTTTGCAAAATTCCGGTAGTCACCGCGATCACAGCATGCTCAGGATCGCGGCCTGTCGCAAAAGCGTTCGGCGCGGTATCTTCGATAATGTAAATTTTCGGCACAGGAAGACCGGCGGTAATACAAAGATTTTCCACGATATGATAAAGCTCGCGATTACTATCGTGATCAATCTCCCGCGCTTTACTCATAGACAATACGATCTTATCCGAAAACCAATAACTGCTAATGCTCATTATAATGCTGAATATCACGGCAAAAACCAAAATGCCAGGACTATCCATAGCCTGGCTGAAAACCCAGCCCACTCCTATCGCGAATATTAAAAACGCCGTGATTAAAAGATAGGAATTGCGAATGTTTTTATCGGCTTGAGTGTATAAATTTGCCATAGTGAGTAGTGAGTAGTGAGTAGTGAGTAGTGGGAACAAAATTTTTCTACCAAATACTCACTACAAACTACAAACTAGAATTTAACTTGCACCGGTTCTTTTTCGACGGCATTTTCAATTTCAAAAAATTCTCTCTTTTTATAAGCCAGCATATTAGCCACAATCATATCAGGGAAAACTTCAAGTTTAATATTAAAGTCTCTGACATTGCCATTATAGAATCGGCGGGAAGCTTGAATCTTATCTTCTGTGTCGGTTAGCTCGCGCTGTAATTCTAAAAAGTTCTGGTTTGCTTTTAAATCCGGGTAATTTTCGGAAACTGCGAATAAACTTTTTAAAGTTCCGCTTAACATATTTTCCGCCTCGGCTTTTTCAGCCGGACTTTGCGCTCCCATTGCCTGGGTCCTGGCTTGGGTCACTTTTTCAAACAATTCGCGTTCGTGGGTCGCGTATCCTTTGACAGTATTCACAAGATTGGGAATCAAATCATACCGCCTTTTTAATTGCACATCAATATCGCTCCATGCTTCGTCCACTCGATTTTTTAAAGTTACGAGGCCATTATAAATGCCGACGGCCCATGCGATTAACACTAACACTATTGCTAAAATCACATATTCGATCATATTTTTATTTTATTTATTTATTAATTAATTTAATTATTAACTATTCATAATATAGCATAAATTTCCTGAAAAGTAAATTGCTCTGATAAATTAATCCTTCGGCACATACGCTATCGCGTCAGCCGAGATTAGTTTCTTAAAAACTTATTTAATTGTATAATTGCCTATATGCTTGAAACAATAAAAGGCAACTATACAATTA
>JAHILZ010000099.1 GCA_018896765.1 Patescibacteria group bacterium
ATGTCGGCGGAATACCAGAAATACTTTCTTCAAATTTAGTCCAACCAAAAAACAGCCAACAATTGGCTGAAAAAATTAAATACTTTATTGATAACCGCGAAAATATCAAACAAAAAATATCAAGCGAATTTTCTCTCGAAAAAATGGTCAAAGAAACAAAAGCATTATACTTTTAAATTAAAGGTCAGACCTTTAATTTCTTTCAGATTACTGCTGTTCATACTTCCCGGCTAAAATATCCTGGATAAACAAATCTGATTGCGTAACATACTCGCCGCCAAACTCTTTCACCCTTTCAGCCGTTTCCACGGCTTTTTCTTTTTGATCTAAATAGGCGTAAGACAAAGCCAAGTCAATCCAATGGTCCGGATTATCTGGAACAACTTCTGTCAATTTCTTATTGAACTTTGCCGCCCAGTTATAATCTTTCGCGTAAACAGCTGAATTAACCATTCTTTCTAAAACATCTTCTCTGTGATAATTAAGACCTATTTCATCCATTTTATCTAAATAAAATTGAACTTTATCATTTTGACCTACTGTAAAGAGAATCATGATTACATTAATATATGACTCCATCACGCTCTCATTTAAAGCAAGCGCTTTTTCCGTGTTGACCACCGACTCGTTAAAAACTTGATTAGCTTTTTCCGTCTCGCCTATGGACTCGTAATATTTGCCCAAATAAATTTGGCTATAAGCCATCTCATTATATATCTGCGGGCGAGTCGGGCTTAATTGAGCCGCCTTTTCGCCTATCTTTAATGATTTGTTCAGCCACTCAACATTAAAATTATAGGTCTTATTCAAAAATCTCATAAACATTAAATAATTTCGCGCGCTTTTTGGTTTTTCTTCTATTTGCTTATCAAGTTCTTGTATTGTTCTTAGCGCGGCCATTTTTTGCCAACTGGTCTCAACTAAATCAGAAGTAATTGAGCCCGTCACAAACTCGGCAAAATGCTGTCTATACTCCTGGTTATAAGAAGTGTTCATTTCTATCACATTAATAAATTGAGTATATGCCACTTCGGTCTCTTTCTGTTGGGTCTTAATCATGGCGTCAATTAACCCTTTATTAGCCGAAGCCATTCGGATATTAACGCTGAAAAGAACAGGCAGGAAAGCGATAACGCCGATAGTTAATAAAACCAAATATGGTTTTTTTGATTGCGCAAATTTTTCAAAATAATTAGGACAAAATTGAGAAAGAAAGCCCAAAACAATAAATAAAGGAATATATGTCACTAATGCTTCAAAAATGAATAAGTTCTGGATAAAATAAGCCAACATGACCAAAGTAAAAACCGTTGGCATCAGATAGTTATTATTCTCCTTGCTCTTGATAAACCGCTTCCAGAGATAAAATAAGGGAGCAAACAGAACTGCCAGATACAACAATAAACCAATTAACCCGCCTGTGATCAAACGGTCAGCGATAATATTATGACCGCGATCAAACCAAACCACCGAACCTGCCTTGCGATAAATTTTAGGATTGAAATACTTATCAAAGACCTGATAAAAATTTTCGTAACCATAACCCAAAATTGGTTTTTCTTTAAATCCTTGATAAGCGGAATACCATGTTAATAAACGATTTTCAGCCGTAACTGCTTTAGGAGAAATGCTGACTATTTTTTCTAAAACATTATTCTCCTTCACCCAATTTGCTTGCTTATTTAGAAACAAAAAACCGCTAAAAGCAATCATTAATAACAAAACAGCAAAACCACTATTTCTAATTAATTTATTACTTTTATAATGGTAAAAAACAAAATAACAAATAAGAACGAATACAGAAAAACCTAAAGCGATAATGCCGCCGCGAGTTAAAGTGTTGAAAACAACAAATATTTGCAAAAGAATGCCTAAGATATAATAAGCCCGAAACCAAGAAAGATATTTGCTTTCTCTAAAAAAGAATAAGATTAGGCCAAAAAAAATATTAAAAATCAAGTACCCAGCAACATATCCAGCATTGCCCAATGTGGAAGCCAGCCGCTCGCCGCCCGACGATTCCATTAACCAGCTCCAATTTAAGTGCTGGCCCAAGGCGACAAAGCTGACCATCAAACTGCTTAAAAAAGAAAATTCAAAAAGAATCATCCAGTCCTTAATTTTGCGCAAAAAACTGCTCAAGACCAACAAAAACAAAAAAAGATGAACCATCAGAAGCAACCCTTCGCTTCTTTCATTGTTGCTCCAAAAACTTAATTGAAATGTTCCGGCTAAGGCCGAAGAAAGAAAAACAGTTATCAGATAAGAAAAAAACAAGACCAAGACCAAATTAATTTTTAACCGATATTCCTTTTTTAAAACAGCCAATCCTAAAAATGCGAGAAAAATAATTTCCACGATTACCCTAAAAGCGATTGTCTTGGGGACAATAAAAGGAAAATAATAATTGCTCCTGACTAACAAGGGAATAAAACAAATGCTAATCAAGCCAATCCAAATAATATATTTTAATATTTTTTCTGCATTCATAAATTAATTTAATTAGCTGGTATAAAACGAACAATATATCTATCATTTAAAACCGCTGTCTCTATCGGCTTATATCTATCCATAATTTCAAGATAAGTGTCATAAGCGCCTCTTAATAAATATATTCTTTTATCTTGGTATTCAACTAATTTTTCTTTTAAATCCTCTTCTGAACTTATGCTAACTAATAAAGCCTTTTTAGGCAAATGCGCGCCAGCTAATAATAGTTTGGGCATTCCCCAGTCCTTATCCCAATAAAAAACAACATCTTGGTCATTAATATATTCAGCTAAGTTTTGATATGCTAGTAAGTCCCCGTCATTCTTAGTTTGTAAACTTAATTGAGATGCCTTAGCCGCATAATTTATAAAATGATTTTCAGAAAAGGCATAAGTTAATCCATTAGCGCTATATTTATCTAATGGTAAATCAATACCATTAATAAAAGCTAATAATAGCGCAAATAGAGATACTCCAAATAATATTCTCATTGTTTTATTAATTGCTAAACAATATCCCGCAATTATCAATAGAATAACTGTCATTAAAATTGAATATCTTTCTATGTCAAAAAAACCATTCCGATACCATGTAGATAAATAACAAAAAAATACAATTAATAAACTCAATAGAAAATAAAAATATTTTCTATTTCTTTTAAATAAATATATCATTCCTAAGCCGAACATAAAAACCATTATCGAACCAATCGATTTTAGAATTATCACTGAAGATAATAAGAATTCTTTAAAACTTGGTATTGCAGAACCATACCCAGAAAAAACAATTAAAAAATCGAAATTATGAAATAAACCATAAGTAAAAACCACAGCCATTATTGCTAAAAACCAATTAGCAATAATATAAGTTAATTTTTTAAGATTAAATTGCTTTTTTGAAACAAGCCAAAAAACAATAAAAGATAAAAGAACTAATCCATATAAAATCCTGGACATTAGAGCAAGATAAAAAAATAAACTGCTTAACCATAAATATTTATTTTTATCTTTTTCGATAAAATCTATAAAAAACACAATTGAGTAAAATATAAAAAACAGAGCAAAAATATCACTCATTGCTATTTCACTCCAACGCCAGATAATTGGATTAACAAAAATAACTGCGGTAGTTAATAAAGAATAATAAATATTACCTAAAATCTTTTTTGTTAAGGCATAAACTGGAAATAATAATAAAGAACCAAAGATAGCTGTTATTAAATTAGGCAAAAAAACTACTGACCATTGATTAGTAAAAAAATGACCAATTTTTATTACTAACGCTAAAAAAATAATCCAAAAAGGGTACCCCGTACTATGAGCGTTAAAATATTGACCATCTACGGCTAATGTTATCGCCTTATCAACAAAATTAAAAGCATCATCGTGCCATAAACTAGAACCCAAAAAATACAACCTGGATAATAATATTAAAACGAATAAAGAAAATAAAAGAACCTTTTCTTTTTTTATAAATCCTATAATTCTATTCATAAATCAGGCAACTGGTCCTTTAAATCAGGATTAATTTTCAAGGTCTCTTCTATGTAATATTTGGCTTTTTCTTTGTCGTTTCCTCCATTGTCTTCAGGCCCTTCGGCAAAATAATTAGCCAAATACATATAATAGTTTTCTATTCCCATCGGATTGTTTTCCGCTCCCTTAAGCATAATCCCTTCTATCAAATTGGATTTTTCAGTCATGTTATAGCGATACAAAGAAGCCAACCCGTGATAATGGGTGTAGTTGTCGGGCGCCATATTCAAAACCTTTTGATAGTATTCTTCGGCTTTTTCGTATTCACCTAAATTAAATAAATATAAATCAGCCAAATTTCCGTAAGCCAAAGACCTATCGGGGCCATAATCAATCGCGTTAAGCCACGCCTCTTCCGTACCAGGATTATCTCCCAACCGTTTCTTTAATATGCCAATATTAATCCAACTAAGATAAATATATTTGCCGTCTCTTAAATCTTGATATTGCCCGTTTAAGTCCTCTAAACTTAATTGTAAAATTTCCTCATTAGTTGTTTTTAGAGCGTTAGGAAAATCTTCTGATGTATATATTTTGTCTAAATCGCTTTCATTAGATTTATAAAAATCAGTTAAATAAAAACTAGCCACGAAACTGGCTATAAGAATAACTAAAACAATATAAATAATATTTTTTTTATTCATAAGAATTTATATCTATGCTGTTAACGGTATAAATAGAATCGCTATCATATCCTTGATCCATAATTTCTTTAGTTCCAGTATCTCCAGACGGGAATAATTGATAGACCTTCTCGTCTCCTTCGGCTCTAACTAAATTAGAAAGAGTATATTCGTCCATTGTTGTTTGGTCAACATCTTGAACATCTTCCCATTTTAAGTGTTCATAACTTTCAAAAACAGAAGGAGATAAAATTAATCTTTTAAATTTCTGAGCGCCAACTATTTTAACAATATAAATATCAAATTTGGTTGAGCCCTCCGCGTTGGGGTTGCGAATTAAATCGCCGTCATTCATAGTTATTGCTTCCACTTCCGGTTCAGGGATTGGTTCCGGCTCCGGTTCAACAATTTCCTCCACCGGGATACTGCCAATTACAGCCCTGCCATAATTAAGATTTCCGCTTTTATTTTGATAGGCGATCGCGAATTGACTATCTGAAAGCGCGGCCACAGAACTGCAGCCAGTAGAAGCCGGATTAAAAATATATTTTGAGCCGAAATTAATCGCGTCATCCGCGACCATGCCGATAATCGCGTTTCCATAATCTAAACCCGAGTTGCCCTGATAAGAAATAGCGAACTTATTTTTAGACAACAAACTTGCTGCGACATAACTGGTCGCCCCGGTGTTAAAAACATATTCCGCGCCATAAGCAATCGCGTTCCCGAGAACATTGCCAATAATGGCTCTGCCATAATTTAAACTTCCCCCTCTGTCTTGATAAGCGATGGCGAACTTTGTTTCCGAAAGAACAACCGGAGCAATATGACTTGTTGCGGACGGATTAAAAACATATTCCGAACCAAAATCAATCGCCTGCCCCGAGATAACGCCAATCGCGGCAGTTCCATAATCTGAATTTCCTCCGTCTTGATAAGCAACAATTATTTTATCCGAAGAAAGAACGCTTAAAGAAGTATAATTAGTGACTGATGTATTAAAGGTGTATGCGTTCCCGAAACTAACCGCCGCGCCATCAACATCAGCGACAAGCGCTTTGCCTTGTTTGACTCCGTCTCTATTATCCTGATAAGCGACTACGAACTTATTATCCGAAAGAGCCGTCACGGAAATATGGTCAGTATAGGCAGTATTAAAAATATATTCCGAACCGAATGTAATAACATCCCCGGAAACATCGCCCATAATAACTGTCCCATAATTTGAATTGCTTTTGTCTTGATAAGCGACCGCGAATTTATTTTCCGAAAGAGCCGTCACGGAAAGATAATCAGTATTGCCTGAATTAAAAACATATTCTGAGCTGTATGAAATAATATCCCCAGAAACATCAGCCATAATGGCCGTCCCTTGGTCAACTGAAGCCCCGCCATCCTGATAGACAACCACAAATTTTGATGAAGAAAGGTTATCCGCGTAAATACGACTTGTGCTCGCCGTATGAAAATCGTATTCTGAACCGAATGTAATCTCCGTCTCGGAAATCTCTTGAGCGTTAACTTGACCCCCTAAAAAACCGAAGACCAAAACCGCTATTAAAGTTAAAATATATTTATAAAATTTCATATTTTTTATTTTATCATATTCTATCATATTCGCAATACAAAATCAAAGACCCCCGAAGTGATCGGGGGTCTTTTTTCCTTTTTCAGCGTCCTCTATCTTATCGGTTAGTAAGAAATGACATAAGCGGTAGTAGTAACCACATTTCCTAAGCCTGGTACCAAATGACCGTTGTACCACTGAGCCGTAGATGTAGCGTTATTACCGTCAATTCCTTCTAAACTATTTTGCTTATAGTTGTCTGACCAAATAAAGTTACCGCGAGTCATATTGCCCAAGTCGCCATTAGGCGCTTGCCAACTTCCAGCAAGTTCGGCTTTGTTGCGAGTGTTAACACCGTCTGAGGTGCTCGCCGTGTCGCCAACTAAGAAAGTTGTCAAGTTTTCATTAGCGCTTGCGCCGGAAATTGTCGCGTAAACCTTAAAGGTCTTGCTTGTGCCAGCCGTAACCTTAATGGCTTCAACTGTTGTGGCGCCGGTAACATCAAAATCAGGATTATTAAAGGTGGCTGTATACCAATATTCAGTATTGCCATCAATACTATAACTGGTTGGATTAGCCGCTGCTTTAATATTGTTACCTTCTTCGTCAACAATACGAACATTAGTAATGGTCATATCGCTTCCAGAAGTTGCGAACACAAATGTATTCCTATAGAGCAATACATCTCCGCCACCGGCGGGAGCCGTAACTTTATAAGCGTAAACAACGATACTGCCGTTAGTTAACGATGTCGCCGCGCCTAATGAGTTGCTGGATGTCGGAAGGGTAACGGTCGGAATGCTGTTCTTCATAACCATAACCGAACTGGATGAACTTCGGAAATCTTCGTAAGTGCTTCCGGTAATGATTGTGTTAGAAGCCACACCTGTGGTTTTAATACCAGCCGCTCCGCCATTAAGACCAATGATTAAGTCAACATTAGCCGTGCCTGGAGAATTATCATTGGTTTTATCAACCGTAGCCATATCGGCTTTAATGGTTAATGTCTTGCTTCCGCCCATAGGAATTGTCAAATCGCCAGCATTAAAGTCAAATGTCCTTTGATTACTTGAATCAATAGAAGATTGAGCCAATAATGTTGTTCCGTCGTAAATGGCAACATTCGTCACATCCTGATAATTTCCAGCAGGAGCGCTGAATGTATAACCGCCATCAATCACATGAACGATTAATTGGTCTAATCTCAAATCCTCATAATCAGCCGATAACTTAATGTTGGTAAAGACATTTCCTGTCGAACCAGCCCTGACAATACTTGACACAGGATTGCCTGATGTCTCAATTGTCAATGTTCCATTTGGCTTTGAAGTCAAAGTTGGACCATTGTCAGCGGTAATGCTCGCAGTGACTGTGTTGCCTGTGCTAACGCCGTAAGCAGTGACTGAATTGCCTCCCATGCCCCAGTTTTCCGTGTCATCAGAAGCAACTGTGTCTTTATCTCCATGCAATTCAACCGTCTTGTAAGTTCCTTTAGTAATGATAATCGGAGTATCAAGAGCAAAGGTTGAAGAAGCAGCTGTAGCGCCGGTTGTAGCAGCTATCGCGTCATTAATTGGGGTCTGAGCCACGCCGCCGACATAAAGAGTCAAAGCGTTTGTGTTGGTAGCCGCGAAACCAAGAGCTAAAGCTGTAAAGCCAAGAGAGGTCACTCTAATGTCTTCTCCTGAAGCCGTCGCGTCAAAACGCCAACTGGACAAATTAACATCTTTCTGTCCAACAATAATATTAGCGCTCGCCGGCAGAGTATTTCTACTTACTGTCAAAGCAGCCGCCTTTACTGTCTGCGTATTGCCGCTAAGAGCTGAAGCCGGGCTCGCCGTAATAGCATTGCCTGTGGTTTCTCCTGTCGCCGTCATCGCCGAAGGAGTGAAACTGACATAAACGGTATCGTCGCTCGCCCAAGCCGCGCTTGTCTGCAAGTCGCCTCTAACCTTATATGTCGTCTCGCCCACTGGAATGCTAAATGTGTCTGTCCATGAGACCACGCCAGTAGCTCTTACTGGATCGGTCGGACCAGCCACAACATTTCCATTCGGGTCAACTAATTCCACATTTAGAATCGCGTCTGTGCCATTGCCAGGATTACCTGTGCTGGTAACTGTCAATGTCAAAGCCGAAACATCAATCACTTCGCCTTTTCCAGTGAATGTGAAAGCGCCTAAATATTGGTCATTAGCCACGCCGATATTACCCGCTCCGATTGAACTGCTTCTGGTAACTTGCAAAGTCCCGTTTGAAATAGTGAATTTATTATCAGCTAAAACAGGACTTGCTGAACTAGAACCAGTGCCACTGTAAGTCGGAGTAATGTTATACCCGTAAGTCAAACCCTTAACAATTAAATCGGTTGTCTTGTAGATTCCCAAAATAATAGTTCGGGCTGAACCATCGGCAACAGTACCCTTGACTTGGAATTGACCAATTTGACCTTTTTTAAGGGTAATCGGACTAAAACTGAAGTTAGCGTACTTCGCGCTGGCAATTACGCCATCCGCGATTTTAGTTCCATCTTGAAGTAATTCAAGGTCAACTAAATCCGTGCCTAAACTCGCGCTTCCTTCTTGATAAACCTTAACTTGGCTAAACTGAACATCTTCAGCCGAGCCAGCTTGAACCTGGAAAGAAAAGTAAGTGTAATCTTCTTTTCCAACCTGGATGGTTGTGGAAGTAGCGTTTGTGTAAGCGCCTCTTTGAATCGTCGCTGAACCAATCGTAATTGTGCTGTTGATGGTCATCGTATTGCCGGTAAGAGGCAATGAAGCGTTCAATGTCGCGCTATCTTTCAATGTCAAACCAGATAAAGCCAAAGCGGGAACCTCGCCAGCGTAACTAGCCAAAGTCGCTTTC